>JAFWBJ010000011.1 GCA_017507145.1 Clostridia bacterium
CAGTCAGTGGCAGGGGTACCCCACCCCTTAAACTAAGGCTGGCAAGCAAGGGGACTGAGAGGGGGCGCGGGGGACGGGAAGGAACTGCGCAGCTGGTCCTTCCCTCCCCCGATCCACCCGCACATACAATCAAATCCACCCCCACCCAGAAAAACAAACCCACATAAACCGATAAAATCTCTCAAACCCCTTGATTTCCTCCGCCAATTTCGGTATAATATAGATTGACGAAAACTGCGAATCTGGTGAGGTTTACCATGTCAAACACCATTACAAAGGCGGTCATCCCCGCCGCGGGGCTTGGTACCCGCATGCTCCCCATCGCCCGAGCCATCCCTAAGGAAATGCTCCCCATCGTGGACCGGCCGGCACTCTCCTACCTCGTGGAAGAAGCCGCCGCCAGCGGCATCACCGACATTCTCATCATCACTGGCCGCGGCAAGGGCGCCATCGAGGACTATTTCGACTACTCCCCCGAATACGACGCCAAGCTGATCGCCTCGGGCAAGCAGGCTCTGGTGGACGAGCTGCACAGCGTCTGCCACCTGGCCAATATCAGCTTCATCCGCCAGAAGGAAACGCGCGGCCTCGGTCACGCCGTCTCCTGCGCCCGCACCTTCGTGGGCAATGACCACTTTGTGGTTATGTACGGCGATGACATCATCTTCTCAAACGTGCCGGCAACCCGGCAGCTCATCGACGCCTACCACCGCTACGGTCTGGGCGCGGCGGCGGTCAAGGCCGTCCCTGAGGAGCTGGTCTGCCGCTACTGCTCGCTCAAGGCCGAGCCCATCCCGGGCAGCGACCGCGACTGGCATGTGACCGACATGATCGAAAAGCCCCGTCCCGAGCAGATCTGGACCAATCTTTCCATTCTCGGCCGCGTGCTGCTCCCGGCCGATATTTTTGATATTCTCGACCGAACCCCGCCCGGAGCCGGCGGCGAGATCCAGCTGACCGACGCCATGCGCACGCTGGCGCAACGCGACGGCATGACGGCGGTGGATTTCGAAGGCACGCGCTTCGATCTCGGCTCGAAGCTGGGGCTGATGATGGCCAACGTAACCCGCGCGGCCGAGCACCCCGAGATCGGCGAGGAATTCCGCGCGTTTCTGCGGGAGTTTGCAGGGACGCTGTGAGGGGGCGCCGCCCCCGGACCCCTGCTGGGGGGCCTTTTAGAAAAACCGAACTGCCCGTTGGGCAGTTCCTTGGGAGCTTGCCTTCGGCAATCTCTGAGGCGCCCCCGGACCCCTGCGAAAACTTTCACTCAATTACATATAACGAAGGGATACAGAATCATGGAACGAATCAGCAAGATCAATTACTACCTGGATATTGCACAGACGGTGGCCGAGCGCTCGACTTGTCTGCGCAAGGCGTTTGGTGCAATTATTGTCAAAAACGACGTGATCGTTTCGACCGGTTACAACGGCGCTCCCCGCGGCCGCAAAAACTGCTGTGACCTGGGGTGGTGTCTGCGCGAGGAGCTGAACATTCCGCGTGGGGAGCGGTATGAGCTCTGCCGCTCGGTACATGCTGAGGCGAACGCCATTATTGCGGCCCCCCGCGATCAGATGCTGGGCGCAACGCTGTACATGACCTGCATTCTCCCTTCCGACCGCTCGCTGGTGCCCGGCACCTGCTCCTGCATGATGTGCAAGAAGCAGATCATCAACGCCGGCATCGAGACGGTCATCATCCGCGACACCCCTACCGAATACCGCATTATTCCCGTCAGCGACTGGATCACCGACGATGACAGTCTGTCGGGCAAATTCGGGTATTGATCCATCCGCAATTTTCCGCAAAGAAAGGTCTTTCCATGAAACATTTCCGTACCGCGCTGGCCGCAGCCGTCCTGGCCGCGGCCTGCCTGCTCACCGGCTGCCAGAAGACGGTGAAGCTGACCGCCCAAGACGGGCTTTACTGCAACGCATCCGCCGGGATCTCCTACGCCATTGCCCCCATGTGCTATGAGCCGCAGGCGGTTGGCGATCTTTATGCTTCCTTCACCTCGGGCTCGATTGAGGTCCCGCTTTACGAGATCGAGGGGCTTGACCCCACGCAGTATCTGACCGAGGCCTATTCGGGGGCGAGCTCGATCTTCGTCTCCCCCGACGTTGTTCTGCCGTCCGACCTGACCGGCTTTGCGCCGACTACCATTCACCTCTGCGTGCAGAGTCTGTCGGTCTGGGAGTTCGCCACCGTCACCGACCAGGCGGAGATCGACGCCATCGTGCGCGCCTTTACCGAGGGCGAATCAGTTCCCTATCCGGCAACCACGCCCAAGAATGATCTGCGCTTCAAGTTCGAATCGCCCCATTTCCCCGGCCTTTACTACAATCTCGTTTACGTCGACTACGGCTCTGCCCGCTATCTCTATGACCGCGAAACCCGCCGGTGCGTAGAGGTGGGCGACCTGCTGCGCGAGTATATCGACGGTGCACTGCCCTCCGCAGGCACCGAAACGACCGGACAGTCGGTATGACGGCTGCCATTATCCGGCCGGTCACGCCCGAGGATTTGGCCGCCCTCGCCGCCATTGAGCAGGCCTGCTTCCCCGACCCGTGGGCAGTTTCCGCTCTGGGGATCCTGACCGCCCCGCCTTATGGGGGGCTTTGTGCCCTGCTTGACGGCGCTGTGGTCGGTTATGTGGGATGGATGTTCATCCCCGCGGGCGACGGCATGGCGGCTGAGGCTGAGATCACCCGCATTGCGGTCCTGCCGGCGGCACGCCGTTGCGGCATCGGCCGCGCGCTGCTGGATGCCATGATTGCCCGGCTCCGTCCCGACGGTGCTCCCCTCTCGGTTTATCTGGACGTGCGCGCATCCAACTGCGCCGCGCAGACCCTCTATGCATCGTGCGGCTTCGTCCGGCACGGTGTGCGTCCCCGCTTCTACGGCGATGAGGATGCCTTTGAATATTCGCTTCATCTCTGACCTTCCGACAGAAAGGCTGCAAATTTATGCTTATTCTTGCCCTTGAAAGCTCCTGTGACGAAACCTCGGCCGCTGTGCTGGACATGGATACCGGCCGGCGCGCCATCCGATCCAATCTGGTGGCCTCGCAGATCGCCGTGCATCGGCTCTACGGCGGCGTCGTACCCGAGATCGCCAGCCGTGCCCACATCGAGGCCATCACCTCGCTGACCCGCGATGCACTGGCCGAGGCCGGCTGCACCCTCTTCGACATCGGCGCCATCGGCGTCACGGCCTCCCCTGGGCTGATCGGCGCCCTCTTAGTGGGGGTCAACTTCGCCAAGTCGCTGGCCTATGCCAACCGCATCCCACTGGTGCCGGTCAATCATATCCGCGCACATGTGGCGGCCGCTTTGCTGGCGCATCCCGACCTCGAGCCGCCTTTTCTGGCGCTTGTCGTCTCGGGGGGGCACACCACCCTCTACGCCGTTGACACCTACACCGACTACCGTCTGCTCGGCGGTACGCGGGACGATGCGGCCGGTGAGGCCTTCGATAAGGTCGGCCGCGTGATCGGCCTGCCCTACCCGGGCGGTGCCGCGATGGACAAGCTGGCCGCTCTCGGCGACCCGACGGCCGTCAAGCTCCCCTCCCCCGCTCTGCCAGGTGATACCCTCGATTTTTCCTTCAGCGGCCTCAAAACAGCAGCCCTCAATTACCTCAACGGCGAGGCACAGCGCGGCACGCCCATCGCGGCCTCCCCCGATGCCCTCACCGCCGGCCGCGCAGCTGACCTGGCCGCCTCTTACACCGATACCATCGTTCGCGCCATCGTCAAAAAGACCGATCTGGCGCTGAAGCAGACCGGCCGCAAGACCCTTGTGCTGGCCGGCGGCGTGGCGGCAAACTCACATCTGCGCGCCGGGCTGACCGCCCTCGGCGCCAAGCGCGGCGTCCGACTTTGCATGCCGCCCCTCTCGCTGTGCGGCGACAATGCCGCCATGGTCGGCGCCCAAGCCTACTACGAATTTCTCGCCGGTGTGCGAGCCGACACCGCCCTCAACGCATCGGCTTGCGATTGATCCCCACTTTTTTGTCAAGCCTTTTTTCGATTTTTCTCGGTTTTCGGAGAAAATTCAGCATTTTGAACGAATCCCCTCTTTTTTCGTCAGGCATTTTGCTTTCCACAGCCTTTTCCACACGCTGTGGAAAACCGTGCATTTCTGTGTGGAAATCATGAGTTTTCCCCCGCACCTCCCTCGTTTTGCACCGAAATAAGCCTGTAAAATCAAGCTTTCTGTGGAAAAGGCTGTGGAAACTGTGGAAAACTCGCACCTACTCGCGCTGTGGAAAACCTTTCCTGCGCACGCCTTCCCGGCCTTGACGGGCCAAAATGGGGATTCAGCAAAATGCCGAAATCCCCCGCAAAATTCCTCATCAAACCAACTAAACGGAGGTTCCCGTGCACGATTTTGATCAAACTTACCTCGATTCTGCATCGTTGGAGAACGGCGGTTCTGCCGCTACCGGCCGCGAGGGCGTCTCGCCCGCCGTCATCAAGCGCCTGCCCCGTTACTACCGCTATCTGCGTGAACTGATTCGGCAGGATAAGCTGCGCATCAGCTCCCGCGAGCTCTCCCAGATGATGAACGTCACCGCCTCGCAGATCCGCCAGGACTTCAACTGCTTCGGCGGCTTTGGCCAGCAGGGCTATGGCTACAATGTCAAGTATCTCTATGTCAAGATCAGCGAGATTCTCGGCGTCAACCGGCATTTCCGCGCCATCATCGTCGGCGCGGGCAATCTCGGCCGGGCGCTGGGCCGCAACCCGATGTTCGCCAAGCGCGGCGTCGTGCCCACGGCCATGTTCGACGTCAATCCTGACCTGATCGGCCAGACCGTCGGTGACCTGCCCGTGCTGTCGATAGACGAGCTGGAGGCCTATCTGGCCGAGCATCACACCGATATTGCCGTCCTCACCCTGCCCAAGGAGGTGGCCGCCGAGGCTGCCCTGCGCCTGGCACGCGCCGGTGTCAAGGGACTGTGGAACTTCACCGGCCGCGAGCTGATGCTGGATGAGTTCGATGTCTGCATCGAGAATGTCCACCTCGGCGACTCGCTGATGACGCTCTGCTATGAGCTGAATCTGATGTAAGCGGAGGTCTGCCATGAAATTATCCTTCAACTACGGGCAGGAGGTAGTCGTCCTCCCCCTTCGCCCCATGCTGGAGCGCGCCAAGAAGGCCACCAAAGGTGATCTGTGCCTGCTCTTCGTTCTGGCCGGCGACAGCCGTCTGCGCGCCGACTACCGCGCCGAGGCCGACCGTGCCGCCGCACAGGCCGGAGTCAGCCGCGCCGAGCTCGACCGGGCGCTGAGCTTCTGGCAGGGCGCCGGCGTCATCGACGTCGACGACAGCGCAGAGGGCGACGAGCGCGAGCCGATACCCGCACCGGTCGAGCTCGCACCGCAGAAAAAGCTCGCCCGCGAGAACACCCTCCCCCACTACACCACCGACCAGCTGGTTTCGGTGCTCGAATCGCGCGCCGAGGCAAAGTCGCTAGTCGACGCCGCGCAGCAGACCTTCGGCAAGCTCTTCTCGCCGATGGAAGTCAACATCGTGCTGGGCATGCTCGACTACCTCTCGCTTGAGGATGAATATATTCTGATCCTGCTGGCCTGGTGTGCCGGCAAGGACAAAAAATCGATGCGCTATGCCGAGAAGATGGCCATCAGCCTTTGGGACGAGGGCATTCGCGATGCCGAGACCCTGAATCGCTATCTCCTCCGCCGCGAGGAGACCGAACAGCTGACCGGCGAGATCCGCCGCCTCTTTGGCGCCGACAGCCGCTCGCTGACCGCAAAGGAGAAGGCCGCCCTCACCCGCTGGATCGACGACTACCACTGCGATGCCGAGATGGTGCGCCGGGCTTACGAGGTCACGGTCAACGCCACGGCCAAGCCCTCTATTCCTTATGCCGACTCGGTGCTCCGCCGCTGGCACGAGGAGGGACTGACCACCCTGGCGCAGATCGATGACGACATTGCGCGCCGCGCCAAATCGCGCGACGGCGATGCGCAGTCCAGCTTTGACACCGATGAATTTTTCGAGAACGCGGTTCGCCGCAGTTACAGCTGATGTACGGAGGACGCTATGGGTTATAATCGAGACAATCTCCGCAGAATCAAAGAAGAATATGAGGGCAAATACCTGCTTGCCCGCGCCGATGCCGAGCGCCGGCGTAGCGAGCTGCACGCCCGCTTCCCAGAGGTGGCTGAGTTTGATGCCGCCATGCGCGGAATCGGGGTCGAGCTGCTGAAAACGGCGGTGGGCGGCGGCCCCGGTGCGCAGGATCGCCTGGCCGAGCTGCGCCATCAGAACGAGGACCTGATGGCCGCGCGCGCCGAATTTCTTGAGGCCAACGGCTATCCGGCCGATTACAGTGAGATCCGATACGAATGTCCGCTGTGCGGCGACACCGGCTATATCGACACCAAGATGTGCGACTGCATGCGCCGCGCACTCATCCTCGCCGGCTACGAAAGCTCGGGGCTTGGCCAGCTGATCGAACGGCAGACCTTTGAGAACTTCTCGCTTGACTACTACCGGCAGAAGCCCGACCAATATGCCACCATGCAGCGCAACTACGATGCGCTCTATCGCTTTGCCCACGAGTTTCGCGCGGGGCAGTGCCGCAATTTCGCCCTCTTCGGCGGGACGGGGCTGGGCAAGACCCACCTCTCCAGCGCCGTGGCCCGCGTGGTCATCGAGCGGGGCTATGACGTCTGCTACGTCACAGCGGTCGGTTTGATCGCCGATTATGAGTACGACCGCTTCAAGAGCAGCCGCGAGGACGAGCGGGGCACCCTTGCCCGCTATGCCGACTGCGATCTGCTGATCATCGACGACCTCGGCACCGAGGTGTCCAATCAGTTCACCGTGTCGGTCATCTACAACCTCATCAACACCCGCCTCAACCGTGCGCTCTCCACCGTCATCAGCACCAACCTCTCCCAAAAGGAGCTGCGCGATCGCTATTGGGATCGCATCACCAGCCGCATTCTCGGGGAGTATCAGCCTCTGGTATTCAGCGGCGTCGACGTGCGGGCGCAGAAGCTGCGTCAGGGATAAAAAGCATAAAAAAGAAGGAATGACAGGTTTGTCATTCCTTCTTTTCATCGCTCCGCCCGTCGGGCTGACCGGCGGCGGTAGGGGAAAATCCATAATATTGCTTGAACGCGCGGCTGAAGGCGTAGATCGAGGAAAAGGACAGCTCCTCGGCCGTTTGGGTGACCGACTTGGTCTGGAGCAGCTTGCGCGCCAGGGTCATCCGCTTCATGGTATAATACTGCATCACGGTCTTGCCGTAACGCGCCTTGAAGTGCCGCTCGATGAAGGAACGGCTGTAATAGAACTGCTCCTGCAGGGTCTTCAGCGTCAGCGCGCTGCGATAGTTGGCATCGATGAAGCTCTTGATCATGGCGATTTCACGCAGCTCGTTGCCCGGGGACGGCTCCATCGGCACCCCGCCGGGGGTTTCGCGCAGGATGAGATCGATCAATCCCAGCATCAGCTGCTTGCCGGCCAGCGTAGTCTGCTTGTTGTCGGCGATGTAGCGGTCAATGTCGGCGTAGAAGGCGGCAAGGAAGGCATCACGGTCCTGCATCTGCAGGATGGGGGATACCGCATGCTCGCAAAACTCGTCCGGCCGGATCTGCGCCAGCTCCTCGGCGGTCATATGGGAAACGTGCTTGAAGGAGATGCCGACCGCCTCGCTGTTCGGCTGGTAGCAGAGATCAAAATGAATGTGCGGCTGGACCAGCGGCTCGCCAAGGCTGGAAAAGCTGTGCTCGACGCCGGGATGGAGTAAAAGAACCGTTCCGGTCGGGCAAACGTATGGCTGCCCGGCATAGGTCAGCAGGAAGCTGCCTCCCGCCACATAGATCAGCTCATAGTCGAAGATTGCACGTGCTCTGATGTCCGGTGTTCGCATCTCGGAGTACATCGCACGGCGGATATAAGGATTGATTGTCTGGATATTCACCGCGCACCCCTCCCGTCAAGCCAGCGACAAACTGTTAAATCTCGTCCGCAATCGGCTATTGCCATAAAATCCATTTTCTGCTATCCTATCAGTATCAACAGATTGCGTTTTTCTCATTTTAGCACAATTTCCGCAAGAACGCAAGAGCAAACTGATAAATTTTTTTGGAGGTGTTCTCTATGCACAACGGACTTTATAACAGCTTATCCACGCTGCATCTTCTCTCGGATGCCAAAACCCGCTCGATCTCGCCCGAGAGCTTCACCGGCGAGCCCGGCAAGGGCGGCATGGCCGTCGAAGGCACCGGCGCCCCCTGCGGCCGCGAACTGGGTCAGGGCTGGAAGATCAGCCCCAGCGTCAGCATCCAGCCGGGCGAAGTCTTCACCATGGCCGACATCACCGGCCCCGGCGCCATCCAGCACATCTGGCTGACCATCGGCCGCCTCAAGGGCAGAGACGTCTGGCGCGACATGATCCTGCGCATCTACTGGGACGATCAGGAGCACCCCTGTGTGGAAGTACCGGCCGGCGACTTCTTTGCCAACGGCTGGAACGAGTATGCACACGTCAATTCGCTCGCCGTCTGCGCCAACCCCGCACGCGGCTTCAACTGCTACTGGACCATGCCCTTCCGCAAGCGCGCCAGATTCACCATGGAGAACCGCAATCCTGAGCCGATCATCATCTACTACCAGATCGACTACGCCGAGGCGCCTGTCGACGACGATTGCGCTTACTTCTGCGCATCCTTCCGCCGCTCCAACCCCACCGAGGGGGCAATCCATACCATCATCGACGGCATCGAGGGCAAGGGCCAGTACGTCGGCACCTATCTCGCCTGGCAGGTGAACAACACCGGCTGGTGGGGCGAAGGTGAGATCAAGTTCTTCATGGACGAGGACACCGACTACCCGACCATCTGCGGCACCGGCACTGAGGACTACATCTGCGGGGCGTACAACTTCGACGTTCCCGGCCAGGGCTACACCGCCTTCTCGACGGCTTACTCCGGCCTGCCCCAGATCATCCGTCCCGACGGACTCTATCGCTCGCAGATGCGCTTCGGTATGTACCGCTGGCACATCACCGACCCGATTCGCTTCGAATCGAAGCTCAGCGTGACCATCCAGGACCTCGGCTGGAGAGCCGAGCGCCGCTACCTGCCCCAGCAGAGCGACATCGCGTCGGTGGCATTCTGGTATCAGACCCTGCCCACCAAGCCCTTCCCGCCGCTCGGCAGCCGCAATGACCTCGAGGTCATCTAACCCTTGACAAGTGCACCGGATTGTGATATACTATGCGTATATATCATAATCCGGTGCGTTTTTGTTTTGATTTATGCGTTTTTTTCATGGGAGGAATCGATTATGCAGCAAACAGCATCATACACGGTTGGAATAATCGGCCTTGGGCTGATCGGCGGCTCGATGGCGCGTGCTTACCGCGAGGCGGGGCATTCGGTGTATGTCCGCGATCTGTCGGCTGATGTCTGCCGGCTGGCGCTCGAATGCGGGGCGGCAGACGGGCTGTTCGATGCGCATTTGGATGCGGGCGGGCACTTTGACTGCATCTTTCTCGCCCTCTATCCCGAGGCGGCGGTGCGCACACTAGCTGAACTGGCCCCCCGGCTGGGTGCCGGCACGCTGGTTATCGACACCTGCGGCGTCAAGCGAACGGTATGCGATGCCTGCCACGCGATTGCGCAGGCGCACGGCTTCACCTTCCTCGGCGGGCACCCAATGGCGGGCAGCCATTTCTCCGGCTTTGGCGCCGGACGGGCTGATCTTTTCCACGACGCCTCGATGATCCTCGTCCCGCCCGAGGGGATGGATGGGGCAATAGCCGACGGTGCCATCCGCCGCGCGGAAACGCTGCTTGCGCCCCTGCAGTTCGGCAGCATCACCGTCTGTACGGCCGCGCACCACGATGCCATGATCGCCTACACCTCGCAGCTGGCGCATGTGGTCTCCAACGCCTACGTCAAGAGCCCGACCGCGCTGGTGCACAAGGGCTACTCGGCCGGCAGCTACAAGGATCTGACCCGCGTGGCCTACCTCAACGCCCCCATGTGGACCGAGCTGTTTCTGGCCAACCGCGACAATCTGGTGCACGAGCTGGACGGTATCATTGCCGCGCTCAGCCAGTACCGCGATGCCATGGCGGCGGGGGATGCAGAGACGCTGTGCCGCCTGCTGGAAGAAGGAAAGCGGTGCAAGGAACGGGCGAACTAAATATGCGGGGAGGGCCTTTTTGAAAAAAGGCCCTCCCCGCGCCCCTCCCCAAAAACTTTCACGCATGGGGTCGGGCAAATTTTTTTATTCAGCTGTTTTTTGATGGGGGTTTGGGGGAAACTTTTTTGCAAAAAAGTTTCCCCCAATCTCTTTTACCCCGCGCGCAGGATGTCGTCGGGCTGGACGGCGAAGGGGACGCGGGTGCGGTAGATCATCAGCGGGTGGGGGGTGGCGTCGATTTCCTCACCGGCTTCGTTCCACATCGTGCCGAGGGTGAAGGGCTGGCCGACGCGGCCGGGCGTGAGCAGCTCGACGGTATCTCCCCGGCAGGCTTTGTTGTGCTGGATGAAGGTAGCGATGCCGGTAGCAGGATCGTAGTCACGGACGGTGGCGAGATAGGCCTTCTCGCGGAGGTAGCCGGGCTGGGTGCAGGTATGGGGCACCTTGGCGGGGTCGTCGAAGAAATAACCGGTACAGTATTCGCGGTGGGAGACGCTCTCCAGCTCGCGCAGCCAGGCGGGATCGTAGCGATAGCCCTGCGGGTCGCCGGCGGCGGCCGCCGCCTGATAGGCATCGATCGCCATGCGGTAGGCGTTGGTAACGACGGCGGTGTAGTAGGCGCTCTTCATGCGGCCCTCGATCTTGAAGGAGTCGATGCCGGCGGTGAGAAGTTCGGGGATGTGCTCGATCATGCACATATCTTTGGAGGAGAAGATGAAGGTGCCGCTTCCGTCCGATTCGATGGGCATGGGCTCCTCGGGGCGCTTTTCCTCAACGATGGCGTAGTTCCAGCGGCAGGGCTGGGTGCAGGCGCCGCGGTTGCCGTCCCGGCCGGTGAGAGCGTAGGAAAGGCCGCAGCGTCCGCTGTAGGAGATGCACATCGAGCCGTGAATGAAGGTCTCAAGCGAGATGGCGGGATCAAGATCGGCGCGGATGCGCTTGATCTCGTCCAGCATCAGCTCGCGGGCGAGGACAATGCGGGATGCGCCGAGCGAAGCGTAAGCAGCGCAGGCCGCCGCCGACACCACTGACGCCTGGGTGGAGACGTGCAGTTCCACATCGGGCAGGATGCGGCGCACCTCGGCCATCACGCCAAGGTCAGCCACGATCAGTGCATCTGGCCCCACCTCGCGCAGCGCACACAGGTAGTCGCGCAGACGGGGATAGTCGGCATCGCGCGCCATGACGTTGACCGTGATGTGCATCCGCCGGCCGCGGGCATGGACATACTCGGCAGCCTCAGCCAGCTCATCCAGCGAAAAATTACCGGCCGCCGCCCGCATCCCGAACATCTGCCCGGCACAGTAAACGGCATCCGCCCCATAGCGAATCGCCGCCTTCAGCTTCTCAAAATTCCCCGCAGGGGAAAGCAGTTCTGGCATATAAACCTCCTTGGAAGGCCTTGGGGCTCTGCCCCAAACCCCGTCGGGGGCGCCTTTTGAAAAAGGCGTCCCCGAACCCCCGCGAAAACTTCCATAAATTATCCTGTTTGGAAGTTTTCGCGGAGGATGGGGGTGTGGGGGAAGGAGGAGCCTTTTTCAAAAGGCTCCTCCTTCCCCCACGGTCTTTTACCTATAAATATCTTCGAACTCAATGGGCTTGCCTGCGGCATCGGAGGCGAAGGCGGCTTCCATGACGGTCATCACGCGCATGAGCTGGCGGTGGGTGACGATCTGGGGTTCGATGCCATCGATGGCGCGGACGAGGTTGCGGTAGTAGTCGTGGACGTCGGATGCGGGGCGCTCGACGTCGTAAGTAACGGTAGTCTTCTCGTCGCGGGGGGCCATGGTTTTGGTCAGGCCGGCGGCGGTGACGACAGGCTTAACGTCGTGCTCTTCCCAGGTCTGGCAGAGGACGACGTGGGTCTTATCCCGCCAGTCGTTGATCACAGCGGTGCCGTTCATGCCGGCCATGAAGAAGCGGGGGAGCGAGATGAAATGGCGGGTACCGACCTCGATATGGGCAACACAGCCGCCCTCAAAGAAGAGATCGAGCTTGAAGCCGTCATCGACCTCGTCGTTGGTGAGGTGGTCGCAGCGGCAGTAGACACCGGTGATCTTGCGGTCGTCGACGATGCCCAGCATCTGGTCGATGAGGTGGACGCCCCAGTCATAGATCATGCCGCCGCCGTGTTCTTTCTTGCCACGCCAGTCGCCGGGGATGCCGCGCGAGCCGTGGTAGCGCGACTCAACGGTGAAGACATCACCCAGATCGCCGGAGTGGTAGACCGACTTCATCATCAGATAGTCGACGTCCCAGCGGCGGTTCTGGTGGGTGGTGAAGATGCGGCCGGTCTCGCGGGAGACGTCGATCATCTCCTGCAGATCAGCCGAGGAGAGGGTCACAGGCTTTTCGGAGACAACATGCTTGCCGGCGCGCATAGCCGCGATCGCCAGCGGCTTATGCCACTCGTTGGGGGTGGCAATGGTGACAAAGTCAACCGCAGGGTCGGCGAGGACAGCCTCAAAAGAGGGGTAGGCGTGGATGCCGGCCTCCTCGGCCGCCGCATTGCGGGCAGGGTTAATATCGTACACGCCGAGCAGATTGACGACGTCACTGTTGCGCAGATAGCGGGTGTGCCATCCGCCCATACCGCCGTAGCCAATCACAACTGCATTCTTTTTCATAATAGATACCTCGTTTCGGGATTTGTTCTTGATTGTATTATAGGTCAAATCCTGCGCACATACAAGTCAAATATCGGTATTTTTTGGACATTTCTTGCTTTCTTCCCTCACTGCATCGATGCCGGGAGATACTTGCGGTCGATGGTTTTGTCCAAGATCGCGTACAGATCATCCACCGTCGAGTACTTGCCGTAGGTGCGCCAGGTGCCGTGGCTGCTGTGCAGTTCTGCCGTGTAGTCCCGGAGCAGATAGACGTGGCCGTTGTAATAGCTGGGGCCGAAATAGTAGACGGTGGGGGTCATAGAGACAGTGTCGTAGGTCACAACGCCGTTGGTCTTGACCAGCTCAAAGGCGAAGACGCCGCCCAGCATGTTGCGAGCGTACTCCATGGCCGAGATGAGGTTGCCCATCGAGTAGAAGCAGAGGGTTTTGTTGCCGTCCCGCCCGGTCAGCTCGGCGATCGGCTGAAGGGTGTGGGAGTGGTGGCCGAGGATGACCGTCACCCCGAGGTCGGCCATCAGCTGTGCCCGCCGCTTCTGCTCGGCATTGGGGGTATGGGTGTTCTCGTCCCCCCAGTGGACCGACACAATGACGGCGTCGGCCAGCTGCTTGGCTGCGTTGATCTGCCGGGTGAGCTCTGCGTCATCGGCGCTGACCGTCTCTCGGCTAAAACCTGCGGTTTCGGTACGAAGATAGGGAACATAAAGCGTCGAACCGGCGGGACGCTTAATATAGTTGGTGTGCTCGGTGTAGGCCAGCAGGGCGACGGTAAAGCCGTCCTTTTCGATGATGCGGATATTGTTATAGTCCTCGATGCTCTCGTAGGCACCGATGGTGACTGCGTCGAGCGTTTTGGCAAAGGCGACCGTACCGGCATAGCCGGCCGCGCCCTTGTCCAGCATATGGTTATTGGCCAGGCCGATGATGTCAAAGCCGAGCTCAACCAGATCGTACCCCAGATCCTGGGGCGAGTTGAAATTGGGATAGCCCGAGTAGCCAAACTGCTCGCCCGCCATGGGGGTCTCCTGATTGATGAAGGCAAAATCGGCAGCCTCGATCATGGGCAAGAGGTCGGCATAGGGGGGCTTGAAATTGTAGGCACGCCCGCTGGCGACGGCGCGGTTGCGGGCATCGATATAGATGCAGGGATGCACCAGATTATCGCCGACTGCGGCGAATGAAATGCGGGTGATCTCATCGGGCGGCTGCTCAACCGAGGGGGCAGGCTGAGCCGGATCGGATGCGGCAGCCATCGTCTCCACGGCGGCCAGCGGATCGGCGCTGGGCGGATCAAACGAGGCGGTACAGCCGCAGAGAATCAGCGCAAACGCAAACGAAAATGCAAGAAACCGTTTCAGCGGCAGCACCTCCTTTTCATGATTTTCGCTGACCGTCACGGTCAAAGGTGCGGTGCAGAGCAATTTCGGTTACCGGAACGGCCGCGCACAGCATGACAAGCTGGCCAAGGCAGACGGCCAGGCCAACATAGCCGATCGCATCTTCACTGCCGCCAAACATCGCCAGCAGAGGAATGACCGAAAGCGGAAGCAGGATCAGTCCGGCGACAAACCAGAAGCGGCCGCAGACGCGATGGGCAAAGTCCCAGGTGTCGCGGTTGCGCCGGGACATGGGGGTTCGATAGCCATAGATTTCGTTGATCTCCTTCGGACCGCCGGCCATAAACTTGCGTCCAAAGCCAATCATGGTCAGCGGGATGAGCAGGTCAATGGCAAGCATCCAGAGCCAAAAAAGCATGGCGGCACCTCCTTGGGAAACAAGATTACAATCGAATCATTTACGCGACAGTGATGGTAAAGCTGCTCTCAAACTTAGCGCCGCCGTCAAGCACCATCATATCGCGCTTGGTGGAGAAGTCATCGATCTCGCCGTCGTAAGCGGGCAGTGAGTACCAGGGCTCAATGCAGACATAGGGCGCCTCGGTCTGGGGAGCGTGCCAAACGCCGAGATACTGCATATCGGGATAGTGCACCGTCACCGAGCGATCGCTCTTGTCAGAGCAAAGGGTAACCGTCTTGCAGACGTTCTCGAGGAAGAAGGCATCGTTGTCAAAGAGGTTGTGGCGCAGGGGGATAACCTTGCCGTCCACGATATGCTCGAAAGGCACGCAGGGCTCGCGGGTCAGATAGCGAGTATCGCTGAGGACAAACCGGCGAACATTGTCCTTCTTGCAGGCAAACTCCAGCCGCCAATCCTCGAAGCAGCCGTCGCCGCCGAGGGGCAGGTTGAAGCCGGGATGCGCGCCGATGGCGAAGGGCATGCCCTCGGTGCCGCGGTTCTGCACAGCGAAGGTCGTGCGGATGGTCTTGCCCTCAAGCGTATAAGTCAAATCAAGGCAGAAATCGAAGGGATAGACGGCCAGCGACTCCTCGGAGGTCTCAAGCCGGAAGGTCAGCGAGGTCTCGGTCTGCGCAACCATGGTGTACTGCGACTTGCGGGCAAAGCCGTGGAGATTCATCTCGTAGGTCTTGCCCTGCCAGGTGTACTTGCCTTCGGTCAGGCGGCCGCAGATGGGGAAGAGATTGTATGCACGGCCACTCCAATAAGTGGGGTCGCCCTGCCAAAGATATTCAGCGCCGCGGTGGACGATCGACCAGATCTCCGCACCCATATCGTTTACGGTAAGCGTCAGATGTTCGTTCTGTATTGTGTAAAGCATAGTATCCTCCAATGCACGGGAAATCCCGGTAGTTTTCTTTCATTATATCACGAAAAACGCCCAGACGCAAGTAATTTTCGCACATAATCCCGGTATTTTCGGCAAAGACTATGCTTGTCACCCAAAACCCAAAGAAAGGAAGCCTCTATGAGGCTTGGTAACAAACATGAAAAAATACAGCAAAGCATTCGCCGCGCTGATCTGCGCGCTTCTGCTCTGCGCGACAGCCGCACTGGCGGTCAGCGCAGCAGGCCAGGCAGGCGGGAACAGCGGCTACACGGCAGGCGGCATTGGCCCCCGCACCGGCATGGCAGACGAGGACGGCGGCTCGATCGTCGGCGACATCACCGGCGCCATTGAAGACGCTGCCGGCGCCCTGACCGACGACGGCGGCATGATGCAGGACGGCACCAACATCCCCGAAGATTCGAACGGTGTCATCACCGAAAGCACCGCGCCCGTCACCGAAACCCGCCCCGCCACCGAGCGGGACACCACCCGCGAAACGGTGAGCGGCACCGCTGAGGGCGGCACCGAGAATGCTCCGGCAGATGAGGGCGGCGGCAGTTTTGTCGGCATCGTGGTGGCCATCATCATCGCCATTGCCGTCATCCTGCTCATCATCGCACTGATGCCCCGCAAACGCATTGAGTAAAGAAACGGTCTCCCGACGAAGATACCCGTCGGGAGACCGTTTTGCTTATTTCGCGGCAGCAGCCGTCGATTTTTCCTGCTTGACCTTGTGGTCGATGACATGGCGCGAAGCCAGCTCGTTCCGCACATCGTCCAGCGAGATGCCCATTTGCACCATCAGCACCATCACATGATAGCAGAGATCGGCAATCTCGTAAATCGTCTCACCGCGATCATCCCCCTTGCCGGCCACGATGACCTCGGTCGCTTCCTCGCCCACCTTCTTGAGAATCTTATCAATGCCCTTCTCAAAGAGGTAGGTCGTGTACGAGCCTTCCTTCTTCTCCACCTTGCGGCCGATCAGCAGTTCCATCAGCGCATCCAGCGAAAAGCCCTCCGGCTCCTCCCCCTCATGCACCAGATCCACAAAGCAGGAATCATTGCCCAGATGGCAAGCCGGGCCCGTCTTGCGGACCTTCACCACCAGCGCATCGCGGTCACAGTCAGCCGTGATCGAAACCACCCGCTGTACATTACCCGACGTCTCGCCCTTGCGCCACAGTTCCTGTCTGGAGCGCGACCAGAAGCAAGTCCGCCCCTCGCGCATCGTAATCTCGAGGCTCTCGCGGTTCATATACGCCAGCGTCAGCACCGCACCCGAATCGGCATCGGTCACAATCGCCGGAATCAAGCCCTTTTCATCAAACTTCAAATTCTCTATCGCAATCATCACAATTCTCCTTTATGAAAGTTTTTGAAGAGTCCAGAGGGACTTTTTTCAAAAAGTCCCTCTGGTAGGGGTTTGGGGACAACGTCCCCAATTACACCCTCATCTCAATCCCATTCTCCCGCAGCATCCGCTTCAGATCGGGAATCTTCACCTCACCGAAGTGGAAGATCGACGCGGCCAAACCCGCATCGACGCCGGGCAGGGTCTTGAACAGCGTCACAAAATCCTCCGCACAGCCCGCGCCGCCCGAGGCAATCACCGGCACGCTGACCGCATCACAGACGGCCTCCAGCAGCTCCAAATCAAACCCACCCTTGACGCCGTCGGTGTCCATGCTGTTGACCACGACCTCTCCGGCGCCCGCCTCGACACAGCGGCGGATCCAGCTGATCGCCTCCATGCCGGTGTCCTCGCGGCCGCCCTTGGCAAAGACGCGGAACTCGCCGCCGGCACGCTTGATGTCGACCGACAGCACCACGCACTGGTCGCCGTATCGCTTGGCGGCCTCACCCACCAGCGCCGGGTTGCGGATCGCGCCCGAGTTGACGCTGACCTTGTCCGCACCGCACTTCAGCACGCGGTCAAAGTCATCAACGGTGTTGATGCCCCCGCCGACCGTCAGCGGGATGAAAATATTCGACGCCACCTCGCGCAGAATGTCGGTGAAGAGCGCGCGCCCCTCGGCCGAAGCGGTGATGTCATAGAAAACCAGCTCGTCAGCGCCGTTTTCGCTGTAATAGCGAGCCAGATCGACCGGCGACGACACGTCACGCAGGCCCATGAAGTTGACCCCCTTGACCACGCGGCCGTCGCGGACGTCGAGGCAGGGGATAATGCGTTTGGTCACCATGTTACGCTCCTTTCGCCGCCGCGAGGGCTTCCTCAAGGATGAGATCGCCGGTGTAGAGCGCGCGGCCGAGAATGGCGCCGTAGACATCGATCTCGCCGAGCGCACGAACGTCGCCAAGCGAGCTGACGCCGCCCGACGCGATGATGTTGAGACTGAATTTCGCCTTGAGATCGCGGTAGAGATCGAGGTTCGTCCCCTTCATCGCACCGTCGCGCGAGATGTCGGTGACAATGACCGTGCCAACCCCCAGCTGCTCAAGCCGCGCGATAAAATCAAAGCCGTCGAGCGCCGAGGTCTCAGTCCAGCCCTTAATGGCCACCTTGCCGTCGCGCAAATCAACGCCGACCGCAAGATGCGCGCCGTACGCCTTCGCCGCCGACTCCAGCAGAGCCGGCTCGGTGATGGCCGCCGTGCCAAGGATGACCCGCTCAACACCGAGCGACAGATACCGCTCGATCACCTCGACCGAGCGAACACCGCCGCCGATCTCGATCTTGAGCTGTCCGGCCTTCGCGATGGCCGCAACCGTCTCGGCATTGGGCGTGCCGCCCGATTTGGCGCCCTCAAGATCAACCAAATGCAGCCACTCGGCACCGCGCGAAGCAAAGTCACGCGCCACCGCGGCAGGATCGGTCGAATAGGTCGTCATCTGCGCATAGTCGCCGCGCAGCAGGCGAACGGCACAGCC
>JAFWBJ010000142.1 GCA_017507145.1 Clostridia bacterium
ACGAAGGGCTTGAAGAGCTCGATCGCCATTTCCTTCGGCAGACCGCACTGATAGATCTTGAGGTTCGGGCCGACGACGATAACCGAACGGCCGGAATAGTCAACACGCTTACCGAGCAGGTTCTGACGGAAGCGTCCCTGCTTACCGCGCAGCATCTCGGAGAGCGACTTCAGCGGGCGGTTGTTGGGACCGGTGACCGGCTTGCCGCGGCGGCCGTTATCGATGAGGGCGTCGACAGCCTCCTGCAGCATACGCTTCTCGTTGCGGATAATAATGTTGGGGGCGCGAAGCTCCATCAGCTTCTTGAGGCGGTTGTTGCGGTTGATGACGCGGCGGTAGAGATCGTTGAGGTCGGAGGAAGCGAAACGGCCGCCGTCCAGCTGGACCATCGGGCGAATTTCGGGGGGGATGACCGGAATGACATCCAGAATCATCCACTCCGGGCGGTTGCCCGAGCGGCGGAAGGACTCGATGACCTCAAGGCGCTTGATGATGCGGGTCTTCTTCTGGCCCGACGCGGTGCGCAGTTCAGCCTTGAGCTGATCAGCCAGCGCGGGGATGTCGATCTGTTCAAGCAACTCGCGGACAGCCTCAGCGCCCATGCCGACGCGGAAGTCGTTCTCATACTTCTCGTAGTACGCGCGGTACTCGGTATCCTTGAGCAGCTGGCCCTTTGCGAGGGGCGTGCTGCCGGGATCGAGGACGATATACTGTGCGAAATAGAGAACACGCTCCAGCTGCTTGGGGGAGATATCCAGCACAAGTCCCATACGGGAGGGGATTGCACGGAAATACCAGATGTGGGAAACCGGTGCGGCCAGCTCAATGTGGCCCATGCGCTCACGGCGCACCTTCTTGGTGGTTACCTCAACGCCGCACTTCTCACAGACCTTGCCCTTATAGCGAACGCGCTTGTACTTACCGCAAAGGCACTCCCAGTCCTTGGTGGGACCGAAAATGCGCTCGCAGAAGAGGCCCTGCGGCTCGGCTTTCAGGGTACGGTAGTTGATGGTCTCGGGCTTGGTTACCTCGCCCCAGGACCACGAGCGAATCATCTCAGGAGACGCCAGACCAATTTTTATAGAATCAAATTCGATATGCTCCACAGCAATTCTCCTTGTTCAAATTATTCAAAATCGAGATCAAGGTCATCGGGCTCCTCGCTCTCGGCAAAGAAGCCTTCATCATCGTCCTCGGGATCCTTTTCGGAGAAGGAGTCGTAAATCTCATCGGTAGCGACGCTCTCGCCGACATCCTCTTCGGAGACGTAGTTCGGCGGGGCAAGCTCGTCATCGCAGAGCGAGGACAGGCTGATCTCTTCGCCGTTCTTATCCAGCACGCGGATATCGAGTGCCAGCGACTGCAGCTCCTTGACCAGAACCTTGAAGGACTCGGGCACACCGGGCGTCGGGATATTCTGGCCCTTGACAATGGCCTCGTAAGCCTTGACGCGTCCTGTGACGTCGTCCGACTTGACGGTAAGGATCTCCTGGAGCGTATAGGCAGCGCCGTAAGCCTCCAGTGCCCAAACCTCCATCTCACCGAAGCGCTGGCCGCCGAACTGGGCTTTACCGCCGAGCGGTTGCTGCGTAACAAGCGAGTACGGACCGGTGGAACGGGCGTGGATCTTATCGTCTACGAGGTGATGGAGCTTGAGGTAGTACATGATACCGACGGTAACGGGGTTATCGAATGCCTCGCCGGTGCGGCCATCGTAAAGAATGGTCTTACCGTCCAGGACCTCGACCTTCTCTTCCCCGGTCACGGGATCGGTAACGGTACGGGTTTCCTTACTCTGGTAGTTCTCGCCGGGAAGTGCGGGGCGCCACATGTTGGCATCCTTCATGCACTGGAGAATATCATGCTCATTTGCGCCGTCGAAAACGGGAGTCATGATCTTCCAGCCCAGCTTGCGGGCAGCCAGGCCGAGGTGAACCTCAAGCACCTGACCGATGTTCATACGGGACGGAACGCCCAGGGGGTTGAGGACGATATCCAGCGGCGTACCGTCAGCCAGGAACGGCATATCCTCGGGCGGCAGGATGCGGGATACGACACCCTTGTTACCGTGGCGGCCTGCCATCTTATCACCGACCGAAATCTTACGCTTCTGGGCGATGTAGATGCGGACGTCCTTGTTGACACCGGCGGGCAGTTCGTCGCCGTTCTCACGGGAGAACACCTTGACGTCAACGATGATACCCGATTCGCCGTGCGGGACGCGCAGCGAGGTATCGCGGACCTCACGGGCCTTCTCGCCGAAGATGGCGCGCAGCAGGCGCTCCTCGGCGGTCAGCTCGGTCTCGCCCTTCGGGGTGACCTTACCGACCAGGATATCGCCGGCGCGAACTTCGGTACCCTTCTTGATGATACCCTCTGCGTCGAGATCCTTGAGTGCGTCATCGCTGACATTGGGGATCTCGCGGGTGATCTCCTCCGGGCCAAGCTTGGTATCGCGGGCTTCGTGAGTATACTCTTCGATGTGGAGCGAGGTGTAGACGTCGTCACGCACCAGACGCTCGTTGAGGAGGACTGCGTCCTCGTAGTTGTAGCCTTCCCAGGTCATGAAGCCGATGAGGGCGTTCTTACCCAGCGAAATCTCGCCCTTGGAGGTAGCGGGACCGTCGGCAATAACCTGACCGGCCTCAACCTTTTCGCCACGTGCGACGATGGGGCGCTGATTGACGCAGGTGCCCTGGTTGGTACGTTTGAACTTGATGAGGTAGTAGGTATCCTTATGGCCATCCTCGCAGCGGATGACGATCTCGTCTGCCGAGACCTTCTCGACATAACCTGCCTCGCGTGCCAGCACGCAGACACCGGAGTCAACAGCGGCCTTGTACTCCATACCGGTACCAACAATGGGAGAGTCCGTGACCATCAGCGGAACAGCCTGCTTCTGCATGTTCGAACCCATGAGTGCGCGGGAGTTGTCATCGTTTTCAAGGAAGGGGATGGACGCAGTTGCAACAGAGACGACCATCTTGGGTGAGACATCCATAAAGTCAACCTTGGATGCATCAACCTCCGTTATCTCAGCGCGATCGCGAACGGTGACACGCTTATTGACAAAGCGGTTGTTTTCGTCGAGCGGCTCGTTGGCCTGTGCGACGATGTAGTTGTCCTCAATATCGGCGGTCATGTAGACGATGTCGTTGGTGACGACGCCGGTTTCCTTATCGACGCGGCGGTAGGGGGCCTCGATGAAGCCATACTCGCTGATGCGCGCATAGGTGGAGAGATAGGAGATCAGACCGATGTTCGGACCTTCAGGGGTCTCAATGGGGCACATGCGGCCGTAATGCGTGTAGTGAACGTCGCGGACCTCGAAGGATGCGCGGTCGCGGGTCAGACCGCCGGGGCCGAGGGCCGACAGACGGCGCTTGTGGGTCAGCTCAGCCAGCGGGTTGATCTGATCCATGAACTGGGACAGCGGCGAGGAACCGAAGAACTCACGGATGACGGTGGCAACAGGGCGGATGTTGACCAGCGCCTGGGGGGTGAGGTTCTCATTATCCTGGGTAGTCATGCGCTCTTTGACGATCTTATCCATGCGGGAGAAGCCGATGCGCAGCTGGTTCTGCAAGAGCTCACCGACCGAACGCAGCCGGCGGTTGCCGAGGTGGTCGATGTCGTCCACGGTACCGATGTCATGGGTCAGGCAGAGCAGGTAGTTGATGGATGCGAAAATATCGTCGGTGGTGATATGCTTGGGGCAAAGCTCGGCCGAGCGGCGGCGGCACGCTTCTTTCACAGCATCCAGGTCGCCTGCGCACTCTTCGAGAATGTCAAGCATGACCGGAATCTTCACGCGCTCAGAGCAGCCGTAGGGCTTGAGGCTGAAGCCAAGCAGATACTCGGGATCGATGGTATTGTTGCCGAAGACCTTCACCTCGGTATCATTTTCGAGGGCAAGGTAAACTTCGTTGACTGCGCCGCGCTCAATCTGCTCGGCCTTTGCGGCATCCAGCTTCTCGCCGGCGGCAAAGAGGACCTCGCCAGTCAGCGGGCTGACGACGTCACGCGAGAGGGTGTGGCCCTTAATACGCGGAGCAAGTGCGACCTTCTTGTCAAACTTGAAGCGGCCGACAGGAGCGATGTCGTAGCGCTTTGCATCAAAGAAGAGATTATAGAGCAGAATCTGTGCCGACTCAACCAGCGGCGGCTCACCGGGACGCAGCTTCTTGTAGATTTCCTTGAGTGCCTCGTCACCGATCGAGGACTTCGCCTCAATGGCCAGTGCTTCGCACTCGTCCTTCTCCAGGGTGACGTTCAGCTTCTTCTCGTCGCCGAACATGGCCGTGATCTCCTCGCGCGACTCGACGCCGAGTGCGCGGATGAGAACGGTAATGGGAAGCTTGCGGTTCTTATCAATGCGGACATAGAAGACGTCATTGATGTCGGTCTCGTATTCCAGCCATGCCCCGCGGTAGGGGATAACCTGTGCCGTGTAGGTACGCTTACCCGTCTTGTCCATCTCGCTGGCATAGTACATGCCGGGAGAACGGATAATCTGAGAAACGATGACGCGCTCGGCGCCGTTGATGACAAAGGTACCGTTCTCGGTCATCAGCGGGAAATCACCCATGTAGATTTCCGACTGCTTGACCTCGCCCGTCAGCTTGTTGGAAAGCCGCACATCGACCTTGAGGGGTGCGGCGTAGTTCACGTCGCGCTCCTTGCACTCTTCGACCGGATACTTCGGCTTGGAATCAATCGAATACGACACAAAGTCGATCGACAGATTGCCCGAGAAATCCGTGATCGGAGAGACATCGCGCAATACCTCCATCAGACCCTCGTCGAGGAACCATTGGAAAGATTTCTTCTGGATCTCAATGAGATTGGGCATTTCGAGTGCTTCGTCAATCTTCGAAAAGCTCATTCTGGTATTGGTACCAAGCTTTTGCGGTTTGACCATAAATACAATCACTCCATTCAATGTATTATCGCGTCGCCCGCCCGGACGCCGCTGCCGAAATCGGAGGAAATCGGCAGAATGTTGGGGGATTCTGATATATAATAATATCAGAAATCGATGAATTGCTTTTCCCGATTTGCGCAGAATAAGCAATTATAATGCAGTATATAATTGTATCATGTTTTGTCCAGCTTGTCAAGCGATTTAAAAAATTATTTTTCAGTTTTCTCACTTTTTTGTCAAACAGCAAAAATTTGTGCGTTTCCATGCTCGACCAGAGATGTGATTTGGGCGTTTTTCGCGCCATGAAAATTGGGCTTTCGCAAAATGGAAGCCAGAGAGAAAATTTTTTCAAAAAAAGAAAAAAAACTCTTGCTTTTTTTCTTCGGCTGTGCTATAATTATTAGCTGATAGACAGATTCGGCGGCGCAACCTCTCAGGCGCGGTCGGGTCGCATACCATTATCCGATAAAGGGAGGTGAACACGTTGCCGAATATTAAGTCTGCTAAGAAGCGCGTCAAGGTTATTGAGGTCAAGACTCTGCAGAACAAGATCGCCCGTACCCAGCTCCGCACTTCGATGAAGAAGTTTGAGGCTGCCGTCACTGCCGGTGACAAGGTTGCTGCTGCCGCTGCATACACTGCAGTTGTTAAGAAGCTGGACAAGGCTGCTGCACGCGGTCTCGTACACAAGAACGCTGCTGCGCACAAGAAGAGCCAGTACGCCAAGATGATGAACAAGCTTGCTTAAGCTTTTCTCACCGCAAAAGCCCGCCTGTTGGCGGGCTTTTTTCGTTTCACAAAACCCCCGCATCCTGCTTTTGCAGGTATGCGGGTTTTTTTAGGCTCATAGAAAGACATTGGGCAAAAAATACGGAATCAGCGCAGCGGCGACACCGAGGACTGCCGCAAGATACTTATCTGCGCAAAGCACCGTGCGGCGGTAGGTTTCGGTATGATAGTCGCTCTGTGCGAGGCGGCTGCGCCAGCGACGCAAAAGCCAGAGCGAAAAGAAGGAGCGTATCAGCGCCGCCGCACAGCACAGCAGCGATACCGTCGTGATTCGCCAATCATGCCATCCGGCGAAAAGCAGGAGCAGAACCGCTGTGGCCGTGCAGAGGAGTGCAAACCAGATCTGTTTGGCCAAGTAGCGCAGGCCGTAGCGATTTCGCGCAATGCGTTCTCGGTGCGCCGGATGCGGATTCACATAGGTCAGCGTTTCTCCGCAGACCGGGCACTCGGTTTGGGCCTCGATGATACTGTTACAAGTTGGGCACTGCTTCATCGTTTCACACTCCTTTACGCGGCATCCGCAGTGTTTCATCAAAACAGCGTGAGCTGATTGGTCTCGCTGAGCCCATCCAGCACGCCGTTGCGGCGGAGGATTTCCATGACACTCTTGGTCAGCTTGGCGCGGATGCGCAGCTCCTCGACCGAATAGATGGCATCCTCATCGCGGGCGGCGATGATGGCGGCCGCGGCGTTTTCGCCCACGCCGTTGAGGGCGGCGAAGGGCATACGCACCGCATTTCCCTCCGGCAGGAAGGCTTTGGCATCGGATTTGGTAAGGCTGACCGGCAGGAAGCGCACACCTCTGGACATGGCTTCCATGATCAGCTGCAGGGAGGAGACCATGCCCTGCTCTTTCGCGGTGGCATCCATGCCCTTCGCCTCGATCTCGGCGATGGCGCGTTTGACTGCGCCCTTACCGCCTGCGACGATCTCACCATCAAAGCCATCGGGCGCGGCGGTAAAATAGGCCGCATAGAAATGCATCGGATAATGCACCTTATACCAGGCAAACTGAATAGCCTGACGCACATAGGCGGCGGCATGGGCCTTGGGGAACATGTACTTGATCTTCTTGCAGGAGTCAAGATACCATTCGGGCACACCGGCGGCACGCATAGCCTCTTCAAATTCGGGGGTCAGTCCCTTACCTTTGCGGACGGCCTCCATGATTTTGAAGGAAAGGCTCTTTTCCACGCCGTAGTTGATCAGAGCCAGCATGATCGAGTCACGCGTACCGATTACGTTGGAAATGGTGCAGGTGCCATCTTTGATCAGATCCTGCGCGTTGCCCAGCCACACGTCGGTGCCGTGGGAAAGGCCGGAAATCTGCAAAAGATCGGAGAAATTCTTGGGCTTTGCGTCGATCAGCATCTGCTGGACAAAGCGCGTACCGAACTCAGGCAGGCCCCATGTGCCGAGCTGACAGCCACCGATATCCTCGGGCGTGATGCCGAGCGACTTGGTCGAGAGGAAAAGCTCATAGATGGCTGGGTCGTTGAGCTGTACGTCGGTGACCGGAACGCCGGTGTAGCGCTCGAGAATCTTGAGTTTGGTCGGCATATCGTGGCCGAGCTCATCGAGTTTCAGGATGGTATCGTGGAGATACGAGAAGGCAAAGTGGGTAGTAACGATATCGGAGTTGGGGTCGTCAGCCGGGTGCTGGACGGGGGTGAAATCATAGACATCGTACTCACGCGGGACAACGATGATGCCGCCGGGATGCTGGCCGGTGGTGCGCTTGACGCCAACGCAGTTCTCGACGAGGCGATTCATCTCGGCCTTGTTCATCCAGATGCCCTTCCCCTCCAGATATTTCGCCACAAAGCCATAGGCCGTCTTGGAAGCAAGCGTGCCCAGCGTACCGGCGCGGAAGACGTTCTCAGCCCCGAACAGATGCTCGGTGTATTTATGTACCTTGCCCTGCACATCACCCGAGAAGTTGAGGTCAATATCGGGGGATTTGTCGCCGTAGAAGCCGAGGAAGGTCTCGAAGGGGATATCGTGCCCCTCCTGGCAGAGCTTCTCGCCGCAGACGGGACAGATGCGGTCGGGCAGGTCGTAGCCCGAGCCGACCGATTTGACCAGCGCAGTCAGCTCGCTCTCGCGGCCGGCTTCGATTTCGGTGAAGGTATTGTAGCGGCATTTGGGGCAATAGTAGTGCGGAGGAAGCGGATTGACCTCCGAGATGCCAGACATGGTGGCAACGAAGGAGGAACCGACCGACCCGCGCGAGCCGACCATATAGCCGAGGCTCTCGGAATAGGCCACCAGCTTGACGGCAATCATGTACAGCACCGCAAAGCCATGCTTGATGATCGAGGTCAGTTCGCGGTCGAGGCGGTCGCTGACCAGGGTGGGCAGGTCATCGCCGTACATCGAGCGTGCGCGGCGCCAGCAGCTCTCCTGCAGTTCTTCCTCGGCGCCATCCATCTTCGGGGTGTAGTTTCCTTCCGGAATCGGGCGCACCGCTTCGATCATCTCATTGATGCGATTGGGGTTGGTCACGACGACCTCATAGGCCTTTTCCTCGCCGAGGTAGGCAAACTCGGCCAGCATCTCCTCGGTCGTGCGGAAATAGAGTCCGACATCCTTGTCGGCATCCGAAAATTTCATGCCGGCCAGGAGAATCTTCCGGAAGATCTCATCCTCTGGATTGAGAAAATGCGCGTCGCAGGTAGCGACGACCGGCTTGCCCAGCTTATCGCCCAGTGCAACGATTCTGCGGTTGAGATCGCGCAGGCCTTCATCGTCAGCGACCGTGCCTTTGGCGATCAGGAAGCGGTTATTGCAGATGGGCTGGATCTCCAGATAGTCATAGAAAGACGCGATCTGCTCCAGCTCGGACTGCGGGCGGTTCTCCAGAATCGCCATGAACAGCTCACCCGCTTCGCAGGCGGAGCCGATCAGCAAGCCTTCGCGCATTTCGCTCAAGAGCGATTTCGGCAGGCGCGGCGTGCGGCGGTAGTACTGCAGATAACCGGCCGAGATCAGTTTATACAGATTTTTGAGACCGGTCTTATTGCGGACCAGCAGAATCTGGTGGAAGGTTCTGAGTTTGAGGGGATCTGCATTCTCGCTCATGTCGGTGATCATGTCCGAGAAGGACTGCACGCCCTCCTCCTTCATCTTGGCCGTCATGCAGAAGAAGATGCGGGCCAGCATCTCGGCATCGTCGCAGGCGCGGTGATGGTCAAAGTCGCCCAGGCCGTAATACTCGGCCAGCACGTCAAGCTTGTGCCGCTTGAGGTCGGGGTTGAGATAGCGCGAGAGGGCGACGGTATCGAGATAATCGTTGTCAAAGGGCAGGCCGCATGCCTCAGCGGCGGCGCGCACAAAGGAAATGTCAAAGTTTGCATTGTGAGCGATCATCAGACGATCGCCGACGAAGCTGAGGAACTGCGGCAGGACCTCTTCAATGGGGGGACAGTCGGCCACCATTTCGTCGGTGATGCCGGTCAGCTCGACGATATTCTCCGGGATGGGACAGCCGGGATTGACCAGGGCATTGAAGCGGTCGAGAATCTCACCGTTCTTGACCAGCACTGCACCAATTTCGGTAATCTTGCAGTTCATGGGGGAAAGGCCGGTCGTCTCAAGGTCGAAGACGATCAGCTCCTCGTCAAATTCGCGCTCGGCGTTGCCCCAGAGGGCGCGGGCGGTGTCATCCACGAAATAGGCCTCGATGCCGTAGATGACCTTCATGCCGCACTTCTCTGCCGCGATCATGGCCTCGGGGTAGGCCTGGACGTTACCGTGGTCGGTAATGGCTACTGCCTTATGCCCCCAGGCTTTTGCCGTCTTAACAATCACGTCGGGCGGGATGACGGCATCCATCGCCGACATGTTGGTATGCAGATGCAATTCGATCCGCTTCTCGGGCGCATTGTCGGTACGCTTCTGTACGCTGATCACGGCGATGTCGCTGAAGTAGAAGGAGAGGTCATCGTCGTTGCGGTCGGGCTTGGTGTAGCCGTGCAGGGCGAGGGCTGCGCCATCCTTGACGATACCGCAGATCGCGCCGGCTTCATCGGCTTCCACCGCAAAGCGGCGCACCATAATCGAGGACGCCGCATCGGTCAGACCGAAGCTGATATTGAACTTCCCTCCCCCGCGCGTTTCCTCACGGGTAAAGCCAAAGACCTCGCCGACCACAACCAGATTGCGGGTCGGGTGGTTGAGCGATGCGATGGGGGTAGGTGTCTGCAGAGAGAAGGGATTGCCAAAGGCAAAATTGGGTGCAGAGAGGTCGAAGGTGCGGTAACCGACAGTCAGCAGATCACCGTCACGGCTGGGTGCGGAGACATCAAAAAGCGACTGCACCTTCTGCAGGTTCAGCTCGGGCTTGTCCGGTTCGGGTTCGGGGGGCGGTACGGCGCGGGTATGGTAGGCCTGCTCAGCCTCGGCGATCGAGCGGTCGATGGCGGCGTAGCGGTTCTCGCGGCGCTCGGCAAAGTCCCCGCTCTGCCCCTGGGTAATCGTCACCTGCAACTCCAGGCCGAATTCGCTGCGAATGATGCCGGCAATCACCTCGGGCGTGCGGGCATCGTAAAGCAGGCGCAGACCGCCTTCGGCAAAGGGGATCGCCAGCGTCAGGGAGTCGGCGGTCAGCGTGTGGGAATAACGCGAGAAAAAGCCGCGCGCGACAATGCCGACACGCTCGGCCTCGGTTAAGATCTGAGGGAGATACTCGGCGCTGAAGCAGGCGGCCGGATAGTGCGGCAGGATGCGCACCGAGCGTAGCTGATAGGCCGCAGCAATCCCCTCCTCGATGGCATAAAGCAGCGCTTTATCGACCGGTGCGGGGAAATTTGCGTGAATCTCGATCATGCGCTCTTCACGGCTGGCACGCAGACGGGTCTCCTCGGCAGATTCCAGCACTTCGCGGGCCGCTGCCGAGGGGGTATAGCGGGAGAAGATATCGAGCAGTTTCTTTCCTTTTTCCACGTCAGCCCTCCCCACGTGCGTCACGCAGCTGCTTCAGCTCTGCGATCAGGCGATCGATGACGGCATCCTCGGGGATGCGCTCGACAATTTCGCCGCGGCGGAAAAGAACGGCCTCGCCGATACCGCCTGCGATACCGACATCGGCCTCGCGTGCTTCGCCCGGGCCGTTGACCACACAGCCCATCAGTGCGACCTTTACCTCAAGGCCGCCCAGCCCTTCGGCTTCGACTGCGCGGGTAAAGCGCTCAACCAGAGGAATGAGGTCAATTTTGGTACGGCCGCAGGTCGGGCAGCAGATCATATCCAGGCCGCGCTGGCCTTCCAGATCGACGGCCGCGAGAATCTTGCGTGCGGCATCAACCTCGCGCAGCGGGTCTGCCGTCAGCGAGACGCGCAGGGTGTCTCCAATGCCGTCGCAAAGGAGTGAGCCGATGCCGGCAGCACTCTTGATCATGCCCATCGTCTCCCCGCCGGCCTCGGTGACGCCGAGGTGAAGCGGATAGGCGCAAGCAGCGGCAACCAGGCGGTTGGCGGCAATCATATCGGGCACGTTGGAAGCTTTGATGGAGATGACGATGTCCCGGAAATCATTCTGTTCCAGCAGAGAGGCGTGATAGAGCGCGCTCTCGCAGAGGGCGGCCGGCGTGGGGGCGCCGTGGCGGGCGAGGATCGACTTCTCCAGCGAGCCGCTGTTGACACCGATCCGGATGGGGATACGGCGAGCCGCACAGGCGCGGCAGACCGCGCGGACGCGCTCGGCATCCCCGATGTTGCCGGGATTGATGCGGATCTTATCCACGCCCTGCTCGGCGCAGGCGAGGGCGATCCGATAATCGAAGTGAATATCGGCCACCAGCGGAACGTCGGGAAGCTCATTTTTGAGATAGCCGATGGTCTGTGCAGCTTCGAGATCGGGCACGGCCAGGCGGATAATATCGCAGCCGGCCGTAGCCAGTGCACGCACCTGCGCAAGCGTGGCCGCGCGGTCGTGCGTGTCGGTATTGGTCATCGACTGGATGGGCAGGCGGTGGCTGCCGCCGATGCCGATGCGGCCGACTAAAACCGGGGCGGTTTTTCGGCGGATTTGCTGATAATTCATACTGATGTCCTTCCTATCCGAAGAGTTTGATCACATCTTTGAAGGAGATAAAGAGCATAAACGCAAGGAGAACCACGATGCCGGCAAAATGGACATAGGCCTCAATCTGCGCGGGCAGCGGCTTGCGGCGGAAGAGTTCAATGAACAAAAAGAGCATGCGGCCGCCGTCAAGTGCCGGCAAGGGAAGAAGGTTGACGATACCGAGATTGATGCTGATGATGGTGATCATATAGATGAAGCTGAACGAGCCTTCCTCGGCGGCCTGGCCGATCTGCTGGGTGGCACCGATGGGACCGGAGACATGCTCGACGCTGTAACGGCCGAGTGCAAAATCGACCAGCGAATCCCAGACCATGCGGACGGTCAGCACAGAGCGGTCCCAGGCGTGGGCCAGCAGGCGTGGGAAGGTTTTCTCCAGTGCATAGAGCTTGAAATCGGGCGAGCCATAGGTAATACCCGCTTCGCTGACGGTCGGGAAGACGACATTTTCCAGCACGATCTTCTCACCGCCGCGCAGAACTTCGATCCGCACCGGCTGATAGCCGTCATGTGCCACAGCGTAAACGAGGTCGTTGCCGGTGTGAACGCGCATACCGTCGACTCGCAGAATCTTATCCTCCAGCATCAGGCCGGACTGTGCGCTGAGCGCCCCCTCGTCGAACGCGCCGACGGTGGTCGAGATCAGCGTCTGGCCGGAGGACATCAGCAGAATGAACATGGCAAGCAGGCCGACGAGAATATTCATACCCGAGCCGGCCGCCGTGATAATCATGCGCTGCCAGACCGGCTTGCGGGAGAGCGCGTTTTCGTCCTCCGACTCCTCATCCTCGCCGACCATGCTGACATAGCCGCCGATGGGGAGCAGGCGGATCGAATAGCGCGTATCATGTTTTTTTGATTTGAACTGCAGCAGCTTTGGCCCCATACCGATTGAGAACTCCTTAACCGGCACGCCGAAGCGGCGGGCAAAGAAGAAATGGCCGCCTTCGTGCAGAAGGATGAGCACACTGAAGCAAAGCAGTGCAAGCAAAATTGTCCAGAGTTTGATAGGAATTCCTCCTCAAAAATTACAGTTATCCCGAAGCGGTCAGCGAATCGGTTCTCCCGCGATGCGCCGCGCCGTGCGGTCGGCCTCGGCGATCTCGTCCAGGCTGCGGCAGGAGGCAGCATCGGGCATGGCCGCGACGGTGGCGGCGACGGTGTCCATGATGCCGGTAAAGCTGAGCCGCTCATCCAAGAAGGCGGCTACGGCCACTTCATTTGCGGCATTGAGCACGGCAGGCATTGCTCCGCCCCGGTCGATGCAGTGGGTGGCAAGCGGAAGCAGGGTAAAGGTGTCCATATCGGGAGCGTAGAAAGTCAGCGAGCCAAGCGTCCGCCAGTCGATCGCGCCGACATCGCCCGCCACGCGCGCAGGATAGGTCACCGCGTAGCGCACGCAGGTGCGCATATCGGGCACACCCAGCTGGGCGATGATGCTGTTGTCATTGTATTCCACCATCGAGTGGATTATACTCTCGCGGTGCACCACCACCTCGATCTGCTCGGTCGTCACGCCGAAGAGGTGTACTGCTTCGATCACCTCAAAGCCCTTGTTCATCAGCGTCGCGCTGTCAACGGTAATCTTTGCCCCCATCTTCCAGGTGGGGTGAGCCAGGGTCTGTGCGACCGTGATCTGCGACAGTTCCTCCCGCGTGCGGCCGAAGAAGGGGCCGCCCGAGGCGGTGAGCAGGATCTTCTTCAGATCCTCCCGACGACCGGCGCCGAGGCTCTGAAAAATGGCGCTGTGCTCGCTGTCAACCGGCAGAATGATCTGCCCGGCTTCGCGTGCGGCGGCCATGACGATATCCCCCGCCACCACCAGCGATTCCTTATTGGCCAGCGCCAGGCGGCGGCCGGTGCGCAGAGCAGTCAGCGTCGGCTCAAGCCCCGCGCGGCCAACGATCGAGTTGAGGACGATCTCTCCCTCGGTCTCAGCAATCATGGTGCAGACGTCGTCATACACCCGGATGCCGGTATCGGCCAGGCGCAGGCGCAGATCGGCTGCGGCGGCCGCATCGGCCATGGCGCAGGCAAGCGGCTTAAATTCGCGCGCGAGGGCTTCCATTTCGCCCACGCTGCGGTTCGCGCTGAGTGCCGTCACGCGCATGCTCTGCTCGCGTGCCACATCCAGCGCCTGTAGGCCGACCGACCCGGTCGCGCCCAATACCATCATCGACGGCAGAGACGTCGTTGTCGTCATATTCATAGTTCCTCCATTCAGCGGTCGGCGTGTCTCCGCCCGGCCGCATGTCCCGCCAGCCAGCCGCACAAAAACAGCAGCGGCGGCAGAAGACAGACAGCATGCATCATCGCTTCCCGCGGGAAGTGATGAACGCCGCCCAGATTTTCGTAATACGCATAGTCATAGTTACCCAGCAGCACCGACGCCGGCAGATTCAGTCTGCCCAGCCAGGCACCGATGGGAGAATCCATCAGCTTTGCCGTGTAGCCCACGATCAGATTCGGATGCTGCATCATCAACGCAGCATCCCGCGCGTCAGCCTGCCCGACATGGACAACCCCCAGCACCACAAACAGCGCCGCAATGCCCACGCCCCAGATCAGCGCCCAGCGCAGCTTGCCGCCAAACAAGCGGCCGCCGCAGAAGCCGCAGAGCAGATACAGCACCAACAACAGCCCCACATAGCCCCAGAAAGGCAGATGCAGGGGACTGAAGCGATCCAGCACCTGCGCCAGCCCCAGCACCAGCACCAGAAGCGACAACACTGCGAGCGCAACTAGGTAAGCCGCAGGATAGCGCAAACCGTCAGGGATCTGCGGCAGGCAGATGCGCCGCAGGAACAGCGGCACCAGAATGCCGGGCAGGCAAAGGATCAACACCCCGCCCCAAACCATGCGGTCAGCCAGCGGCGAGAGCGAAATAAATCCGGTGCCGTCATCCATCATCGGCACACCCGCATAGAGTACAGCGCCGATCGAGTTGATGCAGAATAGCGCCAGCAAAAGCGAGCACCAAAAAATCATGACAGAAAGGCGAAATTTCTTCATCAGCTTCCCCTTTCGTAAAACAGCAAAACGGCAGGGATGATTTTCCATCCTCCCTGCCCTGTGCAAATATCAGAATAGTCCCATCTCGGGCAGTGCGCTGATCAGCAGCAGCACGACCGCTACCGCCGCAACGCTGTCAAAGCGATCCATTACGCCGCCGTGACCGGGAAAGAGCTTACCGTAGTCCTTGATCCCATGCTCACGCTTGATCAGCGAAGCGATGAGGTCGCCGATCTGCGCGCAGACCGACAGGATCACGCCGCTGATACCGAGGCCGAGATAATTTGGCTCAGCATCCCAGACAATGGCCGTAAACAGACCAAATCCAAGGCAGGCAATGACACAGAAGACCACACCGCCGATCGCGCCCTCCACCGTTTTCTTCGGACTGACCGCCGGGATCAGCTTGTGCCGCCCGAACAGGCGGCCAGAAAAATAGGCAAAGCTGTCGGTGATCCATGCCGCGAGGAAAACCAGCAGGTAGAGATACTGCCCGTCCTCGGCATCGCGAAGCATGACGATCGACGAAAAGATCAGCGAAACATAAGTACCGGTGGCAAAAATCTCCGCGCTCTGGGCAAAATGCAGGCCCTTGTGCGAGAAGACGGTCAGCGCCATCAGGTAGAAGAAATATGCCATCAGCACATACAGCGTCAGGCTGCCGAAGGAGTTGATTCTCCCCAGCAGGCGCGCGGCGATGGGCAGGCCAACCGCCATGCCGTACAGCGGCCATGTGGCGGCGATATTTCGATGCACGCCAAGGCAGCGCATCATTTCAAGCATGCCGATGAATGCCATCAACGAAGCTGCCGCGACAAAAATCCAGGTCTTGGACAAAAAGAGCAGCGGCATCATCAGCGCAAGGCCGAGGAAGGCGGTTATGAGTCGTGTTTTCATGGATATGATCCTTTCACACCCCGCCGTATCGGCGTTGTCTTGCATAGAAATGCCGCACGGCTTCATCGATGTCGTCGGCTGACAGATCAGGCCAGAGAACATCGGTAAAATACAGTTCAGCATAAGCTGCCTGCCAGAGCAGGAAATTGGACAGGCGGAGTTCCCCGCCCGTGCGGACGATCAGATCGGGATCGGGCGAGTCGGCGGTGTAGAGGGCAGACGAAATATCCTCTGCCGTCACCGCCTTCTTTCCCGCTGCAATCAGGGCGTTGCAGGCATGGACGATCTCGTCCCGCCCGCCGTAGTTGAGCGCGATATTGAGCGTCAGCACACGCCCGGCTGAGACGCGCTCCACACGCTCGATTCGCGCCTGCAGATCGGCCGGCAGGACGCTCCGGTCGCCGATAAAGCGATAGCGGATATCCTGTGCCTCACGGTCATGCTCGCAGGCGTCCAGATATTCATTCAGCAAGCGGAGGATAGCCTCGACCTCGCGCTGAGGGCGGGACCAGTTTTCGGTAGAAAAAGCATAGACCGTCACCGTCTTGATACCGATATTCCCGCAGTAGCGCACCACCTTTTTGAAATTGGCGGCACCTGCTTTGTGCCCGTATTCGCGGGGCATCATGCGGCGCTGTGCCCAACGGCCGTTGCCATCCATGATGAAAGCAATATGCGCCAGGCGCTCGTCAACCCGAATCGGCTCTTTATCCTTTTTCTGCACGGGACTCCCCACCTTTACTTGCTTGATACTCAGATCTCCATGATCTCCTTGTCCTTGGCAGCAGTAATGGCATCGACCTGCTTGATGTACTTATCGGTCAGGTCCTGCACTGCCTTCTCGGATGCCTTCTGCTCATCCTCGGTCATGGTGCCGTCCTTCTTCTGTGCCTTGCAGGCATCGTTGGCATCACGGCGGATGTTGCGGATGGCGACTTTGGCGTCCTCACCGTACTTCTGAATCTGCTTCTTCAGCTCGCGGCGGCGCTCTTCGGTCGGCTGCGGGAAGATCAGGCGCAGAACCTTACCGTCGTTCTGCGGGGTAATACCGATATCGGAGGCGAGGATGGCCTTCTCCATGTCCTTGATCGACTTGGCGTCAAAGGGAGAGATGGTCAGGGTCTTGGCATCGGTTACACGGACATCAGCCATGGTGGTGATGGGCGTGGGAGTGCCCCAGTAATCGAAAGTCACGCGGGAAAGCACACCGGCATTCGCACGGCCGGCGCGAACGGTGGACAGAGTCTCCTCAAGCGAGCCAAGGCTCTTTTTCATTCTCTCTTCGTAGTCTTTGGTGTTCAGCTTCATGGTTGAATCTCCTTTTTCATCATGGATTGATGTTCATTCAGTTTGCAGGGGTTACGGTCGTACCGATTTTCTCACCGGCAAGGACGCGGTCGATATTGGCCGGGTCACGCAGATCGAAGGCAATAAATTTGACCTTCTGCTCGAGACCGAGCTGTGCGGCGGTCAGGTCGATTGCTTTCAGCTTGCCGTCGATGATCTGCTCATAGGTCAGGGTATCCAGCTTCTTGGCATTGGGGTTGGTGCGCGGGTCGCTGTCGTAGATGCCATCGATATTCTTGGCTATCAGAACGACTTCGCAGTCCAGCTCGGCGCCGCGGACGATCGCGGTCGTGTCGGTGGAGACAAACGGGATGCCGAGGCCGCTGCCCAGCACGACAACCTGCCCTGCTTCAAGCGCAGCCTTCGCGCCATCGCGGGAGTAGTGTGCCGCCAGGGGCGAAACATCGACCGTCGACATGGCGACAGCAGGCACGCCAGCCTGTTCGAGTGCATCGACAACAGCGAGAGCGTTGATCACCGTAGCAAGCATGCCCATGCCGTCCCCGCGGGATCGGTTCTGCATGGCAAAGCCCGAATTGCGGCCGCCGCGCCAGATATTCCCCGCGCCGACAACCACGACAAGCTGCGTACCGCTGGCATGGATTCTGCGCAGCGCCTCAGCGGTGGCGGTCAGGCGGGTTTGATCATAGATGGTACTGCTGCCCTCAACGTGCATTGCCTCGCCCGAGAGCTTGATGAGAAGTCTGCGATAGATCGGTTTTGCGTTCTCCATAGAATACCCCCTTAGATTAACAGTCTTTACACCCTTTTATTTTACTCCATCCGAGAAAATTTGTAAACAGGTTTTTGAAAAAATTTTCTTTTCTGCGAAAAAACTGTCACAGGAGCGGACTCTCGTGACAGTTTTTTCGGAGTATTGTGCGATGATTCCTTATTTGTTGGTCAGCTTTGCGATTTCTTCAGCAAAGTTCTCCTCACGCTTCTGGATACCCTCGCCCTTCTCAAAGCGCCAGAAACCGTCGATGGTGATTGCGCCGCCGAATTCCTTGGCAGCAGCAGCGACGTACTGGCTGACCTTCATCGAGTCATCCTTAACGTAAGCCTGCTCGCAGAGGCAGTTGTTGTCGTAGAACTTGCCGATACGGCCGGTGACCATCTTCTCGATGATCTGCTCGGGCTTCTTGGCGTTGGAAGGATCGTTCTTGATCTGTGCCATGAGGATAGCCTTCTCCTCATCGATGACCGATGCGGGAACAGACTCCTTATTGAGGTAAGCAACGGGATAAGCACCGACCTGAAGAGCGATGTTCTTTGCAAACTCAGCGAAACCGGCGTTGTTAGCAGCGGCATCGTCAGCGGTGAACTTGATGATAACGCCAATGCTGCCCTTACCGTGGATATAGGTGCTGGTCAAGCCCTCAACGATAACGAAGCGGCGGATCTCCATCTTCTCACCGATCTGGAAGATCATTTCCTTCATCTTGTCATCAACAGTCATGTCGGTATCAAGATACTTGGAAGCCATCAGCGCTGCAACATCAGCGGGCTTGGTGGTGATGATGGTCTGGAGCAGGTTCTTAACGTACTCCTGGAAAGACGCGTTCTTTGCGACAAAGTCGGTCTCGGAGTTAACCTCGATCATAGCGGTAACGCCGTCGATGGTCATGATATCAACAATACCGTCGGCTGCAATGCGGTCAGCCTTCTTGGCAGCGACAGCCAGGCCGCGCTCACGGAGAACCTTAATGGCCTCGTCCATGTTGCCGTCAGCCTCGACAAGTGCCTTCTTGCACTCCATCATGCCGCAGCCGGTCTTCTTACGCAGTTCTGCTACATCTTTTGCTGCAATAGTTGCCATAGTTGTAAATCTCCTTTATATTCTCGTTGATCTTACTTTGCTTATGCTTCCTCAGCTGCGTCAGCCTCGGTCTGAGCCTCAGCAAACTGCTCGCCCTGCTTGCCCTCGATGACAGCGTCAGCGAGCACAGAGGAGATCAGCTTAATGGCGCGGATAGCGTCGTCGTTACCGGGGATGATGTAATCAGCATCGTCCGGGTCGCAGTTGGTGTCGACGATGGCAATGACCGGGATGCCCAGCTTCTTTGCCTCGGCAACAGCATTCTTCTCCTTGCGGGGGTCAACGATAAAGATTGCGGAAGGCAGGGTGTCCATGGTACGGATACCGC
>JAFWBJ010000143.1 GCA_017507145.1 Clostridia bacterium
AAAGCCGGCAATTTCGCCGTCGATGCGCAGGACGCAGCCGCAGAGCGGGGCGCCGGCATCGCGCAGGGCGGGGTACAGATCGAGCATATCGGCGGCGGCCTCGGCTTCTGTCGCGGCAGAGGAGGTGCCGTCATCGGCCGCAATGCGTTGCTCGGCAAAGAAAGCACGGACCGCCGGCAGGTCATCTTGGGTCAGCGGGCTGACGGTGTGCTCGGGATAGGCGGAGAGAAAGCTGTTGATGTGATTGCGCGGACCGTGATAAGCACGTCCGGCCAGCGCGGCGAGGGCATCGGCGGGGTAGAGATAGTCGCTCCAGGCAAGGTCGGTGCGGCGTGTGCCGCCGCGCAGTGCCGCGATGCGGTCCGCTTCTTCGGCGGTTAGCGAGGCAAAGACAAGGGGCTCACCGTGCGCCTGCGCATCGGCGGCGATCGCTTCGATGGCGGCCGCGAAGTCGCCGTCACCGCTCGGGCAGGCGTAGATCAGCCGGCCATCCCAGCGGGAGCGGAGCAGATCCATTCCGGCGAAACGGGCATAATGGGTTTCATTCTGCCGCGCCCACATGAAGAGATTTCCCGCCGTTTTGTCGCAGAGCCGGCCGGATGCCGCGCGGGCATAGGCGATGATCTGCGGCGCACACGCGGCGCTCAGCGGGATAAATGCGGGCTGCGATTGATCGATGGGCATAAGACAGCGGTTGTCTCCTTTAAGATTTGAATTGATCGGCACAGGCGGTGGCGAGCGCATCGCATCGCTCGTTGTAGGGGTGTCCTGCGTGGCCCTTGACCCAGACCAGCGTGACCTCATGCTTTTCCAGCAGAAGGAGAAGAGTTTCCCAGAGATCGGCATTGAGGGCGGGCGATTTGTCGGCCTTGCGCCAGCCGCGCGCACGCCAGCCGGCCGCCCAGCCGAGGTTGACGGCGTCGCAGAGGTACTTCGAATCAGAGGTGAGCGTGACGGCGCAGGGGCGGTTGAGGGCTTCGAGGGCGCGAATGGCGGCGGTCAACTCCATGCGGTTGTTGGTGGTGGAAGGTTCACCGCCCGACAGCTCGCGTTCGTGACTGCCGCAGACAAGGATCGCCCCCCAGCCGCCGGGGCCGGGATTGCCGCGGCAGGCGCCGTCGGTGTAGATTTGTACGTTGGTCATATTGGAAATCCTTTATACATGGAAGCGCCGCGCCAGGTCGGAGCGGATCTGCTTGCCGTGGAAGATAAAGATAAATGCGGCGGCGATCAGACTGACCGCGACGCAGGAGAGGCTGAGATAGACAAATTGCGAAAGACCGGTGAGGTAGAAAACCAGCGGGACGATACCGAATACGGCATCGACCAGGATGCAGGCGAGATAATCACCGGTGGGCAGGCGCAGGACTTTGCCCAGCACGCCCAGCGCAACGATGGCGATGATGCAGGTGCAGGGAATAACGAAATCGATCGACCAGCCGTGCCAGACGGTCAGCGCATCCCAGATGCCCGAGAAGATGCAGATCCAGAAGACCTGATTGAGAATTCCGCGCGGAATGCTGGTGCGGCGGCGAATAGCGGTGATAAGCAGAACCCAGAAGCAAAGACCGCCGAAGAGAACATAGTGGCACCACAGGCCGCTTTCGGGAATCATGAGATTGATCGCAACCGATGCGACAGCGCCGGCGATGGTCAGCGCAAGCAGAAGCTTGAAGAAAAGGATGAACTGATTGTAGACCGATTTGATTTCGGGGAAAGCGCTCTCGCCCTCGCCTCTGAGCTGGGCCTGGCAGAGCGGGCAGGTTTGCCGGTTTGTGCGCACGGCAAGGCGGCAGTTGTCACAGTATTTCACGGCTTCCTCCTTTACGCATCGTCGTCGAGCAGGTTGGTCTCGATGACCAGCCCCTCATCCAGTTCGCGCAGGCGGCGGAAGAGTCTGCGCTGGACAGCGGTATCGGTGAAGCAGGAGGTCAGCGATATACTGACCTGTCCGCCGAAGGAGCAGACGCAGGCCTGCAGTTTGTTGGTCGCATTGCAGACGTGAATGCCGCGGATATGGGACGCAAAGGTCTCGGGCATGCGCACGATGCCGATGTTGGAGAGGGTGGCAGTGTAAGCGCTGATCGAGCGGTGATAGACCGCGCGCATGACAATATCTTTGAGATGCAGAGGGATGATACGGGCAATGGGATTCTCCTCAAAGGCGAGGAAGCCGCAGAAGCGCTCAGCCAGCTTGTCCCGGTCGAGCTCGCGGGAGAAGGTCTCGGTGACGGTGGCAAGAATATCGTCAAAGCTGCCGTCGCGGCGGGAGAAATCGTAGCTGACGTAGATGGGTGTGAAAAAATTGCGCACCGAATCGGAGGCGAAATAATTGCGCAGGTTGACCGGAATATCGAGCACGACCGGCTTCTTTCGCGCGCGCAGCGGGATATCCTCACCGATCGCGGCGATCAAGCACGCGGCGAGATAGGCGGTCAGCGTAACCTGCTTGGCGTGGGCGGCATCGAGCAGAGCACCGGCGGACATGCTTCCGCGGATCAATCCGGTTCGCGCTTCGGAGAGTTTGCTGCCCCGCAGCTGATGAGCCTTGGCTTTTTTGCCGTGCGGCATGCGGGCCGTGTGGGCATAACGCTTGAAGCTGTCGTCGGCCATGCTGGTGTGGGCTGTCTCGTAGCCCAGGCTTTCCTCGGGCATGCCGTAGATGCGGGCGAGATATTTCATGACCAGCGTGCGCAGAAAATGCGTGGCACCGGTTCCGTCGGTTAGGACATGATAGACCTCAAGATTGATCGTACAGCCGTAATAGCTGACGGCATAGAGCAGTGTCTTGGCCCGCGGTCGGTAGAGCCGGGCGCAGAGCGGGCGCTGTTCGGGCATGACCTCGGCGCGCAGAGCGGATTCCTCCAGGTAATACCAGAAGACGCCGCGGCGCAGGACATAGCCGAAGGTGGGGAAGCAGCGAGCCGTCTCGTCCAGCGCGGCCTGCAGCTGTTCGGGATCAATGGGGGCGGACAGCTCGCAGGAGAAGCGGAAGACATGGGTTTCCGCGCGGGTGCTGGCTGTCGGAAACAGCTTTGCCGCGTTATCCAGCTTATTCCATTTTGTTTTGATCTGATTCATGTCTTGCGGCATCCTTTTCTTTGGCATCGGCTGGCGGCGCGTCGCCCAGGAAGTCGAGCAAATGGGCGTACGCGAGCTGTACGGGATCGAAAATGGGGGGGAGCGAGAAAAATCCGTGCAGAGCATCGGGAATGCGGTGCAGGGTGACCGGCACACCGGCCTGCTGCAGGCGGGCAGCATAGGCCTCTCCTTCGTCGCGGAGAGGATCGTATTCGGCGGTGATGATGAGGGTCTCGGGCTGACCGGCCAGCGACTTGGCCAGCAGCGGAGAAAAATAGGGATTGCGCAGGTCACGCTCATCCCGCATGTAAAGGGCGAGATAATCGGCGATCATGCGGGCGGTGAGCAGGTAACCCTGTCCGCATTCGCGCACCGAGGGGAAGGGCGAGGTCTCGCCAAAATCGCTTTGCACGGCAGGGTAGAGCAGAATCTGCCGTCGGGGCATGAACTCTCCGCGGTCAGCGGCCATCAGCGAAACGGCGGCCGCCAGATTCCCGCCGGCGCTGTCCCCGATGAGGATAATATCCTGCGGGGAGATGCCCAGATCACCGCAATCGGCAAACAGCAGCTTGGCGACGGCATAGCAGTCCTCCAGTCCGCAGGGGAAGCGGTGCTCGGGCGCGAGCCGATAGTCGGCCGACAGTACACGCCGGCCGGTCTGCTCGGCCAGTGTGCCGCAGAGCTGGGTGTAGCTGTCAATGTCGCCCGTGACCCATCCGCCGCCGTGGAAGAAGAGAAAAACCTCCTCGGCGCGCAGCTTGTCGGGAATGAAAACTCGTACCGGAATATCCCGCCCATCGAGCGTGACGGTGTGATCCCAGGTGTCGTAGAGGAATTTCGCGCTGGGATGCAGCAGTTTCTTGGCAAGGCGGTCGAGCCGATAGTTTTTCTTGAGATCAATGTCCGGATAGGACAGGGCACGCAGGGCAGCGGCGGTCAGCGGGTGAATGGCCATTCGCACGGCTCCAATCAATAAATACTCAGTCTATAGTATAACACAAAATCCGGTGCTTTTCAAGCAAGAAAACGAAAAAAGTACAGCTTTGACCGGAATTGCCCCGGTTCGCGAAAAAAAACCGATATTCGACGGAAAGCCCTTTGACACGGCGGCCGATTTGTGCTATACTATATACAAATTTACTACATACAACTTTGCAAATGAAACCGACTGGGGAGAAAATACACCATGGTCAATTTGCGCATCCGACAGCTGGTCGATTATGCCCTGCGTGAGGGGCTGATCGCGCCGGCAGATGAGACATACAGCATCAACCGTCTGCTCTTTGCCCTGCGGCTCGAGCAGTACACGCCGCCGGCAGAGACCTGGGAGATCCCTCCGCTTGCCGAAATCCTCGGCGGGCTGTGTGATTATGCGGTGGAAACAGGGCTGATCGAAGCTGACACCGTGACCCATCGGGATCTCTTTGACACCGAGCTGATGGGGCTTTTGACCCCGCGGCCGAGCGAGGTGATTGCCCGTTTTTCGCGCCTGATGGACGTCTCGCCCGAGGCGGCGACCGACGACTACTATGCCTTCAGCCGTGCCACCAATTACATCCGTACCGACCGCATTGCCCGCGATCGCAAATGGAAAACGCCATCTCCTTATGGCGAGATGGATATTACCATCAACCTCTCCAAGCCGGAGAAGGATCCGCTGGCCATTGCGGCGGCCAAGAAAATGAAGGCGTCGGGATATCCTGCCTGTGCGCTCTGCGCTGAGAATGAGGGGTATGCCGGCACACTCAATGCTGCACCGCGTGCCAACCACCGGCTGATCCCCATCGCGCTGGGCGGTGAGGATTGGTATCTGCAGTATTCGCCTTATGTGTACTATCCCGAGCACTGCATTGCACTCTCGGGCAATCATGCTCCCATGCGTATCTGCCGCGATACCTTTGCGCGGCTGCTTGATTTTGTTACCCTCTTCCCGCATTATTTTATCGGCTCCAATGCCGACCTGCCCATTGTGGGCGGATCAATTCTCACACACGACCATATGCAGGGCGGCCACTATACCTTTGCGATGGCCCGCGCCGAGCGGGAGAGCACCTTTACCTTTCCGGATTTCCCCGACATCACCGCCGGCATCGTGCGCTGGCCCATGTCGGTCCTGCGCCTGTCCAGCAACGACCGCGACCGGATGATCGACCTCTGCGATCGGATCCTCTGCGCCTGGCGCACGTACAGCGACCCTGCGGCCATGATCTTCGCCGAAACCGACGGAGAGCCGCACAATACCGTTACCCCCATTGCCCGTGTGCGGGACGGCGCGTATGAGGTTGACCTTGTTCTGCGCAATAATCTGACCACGCCCGAGCATCCGCTTGGGCTTTACCACCCGCACCGTGAGCTGCACAACATCAAAAAAGAAAACATCGGCCTGATCGAGGTCATGGGCCTGGCCGTTCTGCCTGCCCGGCTGAAGGCCGAGATGGCCCGGCTTGCCGACTGTATCCTCAGCGGCGGGGACCCGGCCGAGGATGACACAATCGCCCATCACGCCGCCTGGTTTGCCGCTTTTCGTGACCGCTATACCTTCACAGCAGAGAATGTCCAGGACATCCTTGAGCAGGAGATCGGGCATACCTTTGTTCGCGTACTGGAGCAGTCCGGCGTTTATCGCTGTGATGCGGAGGGCCGCGCGGCCTTTTGGCGCTTCATCGATTCGCTTCGGTGAAAGAAAAAGGGTACGGCCAGGCCGTACCCTTTTGTGTGAAGCTGATTCGGTTTACCAGTTGAAGTCGTCGTAGGTGTATTCGGGAATGATCTCCTCGTAACCGTGGTTGATCGAGAATTCGTCCAGAAGCGCTTCGAGCATACCGGTGCCGTTCATGACAAAGCCGAGAATGATCGAGATCAGCGCAATTCCGCCGCCGATGATACCGCAGATCATGCCGCCGAGTGCCATGCCCGACATTTTCGGCCGGCCCTGCTTGGAGAGCACGGCGAGGATTACGGCAACAATGCCGAGTGCGATGGACAGATATGTACAGCAGCAGCACACCAGCGTAGCGATGCCGCAGATCAGCGAGCCGATTTCCATGCCGTTTGCCTTCTGCTTGGCGGGCGCAGGTTCGATCGGTTCAGCCTGCATGGCGGGCTGCTCCTGCTGTGCGGTATATGCAGGCTCGGGCTGGCTGTCCAAGCGCTGGGGCTGTGCCGGCGGGGGATCGAGCGGAAGGCCGGTTTCGGTATCAAAACGCGGCGCGGGCTGCTCGGTCGGCTGTGCCGGCTGGGGATTGAGGGGACGACCGGTTTCCGGGTCGAATTTCGGTGCCTGGTTGTTATCCATAACGATACCTCCCATATATTTGTTTGTATCTATGATATCATATTTTGGCGGCAAATGCAAGAAAAATTTATCCGAGGAGGGAGAAATATGCCGAACGAATCCGAAAAAGCGCGTGCGCTGCGCGATTTGCGCAATACGTTGATTTTTTTGAGTCTGCTGGCTGTAGCAGGGATAGGCTTTTGCGTGCTGTATTTTGCCCTCGCACCCAGATTTCCCTTCCTGTCTCCCGGCTGCTCGATGAGCCGGACACTGCATCTCTATTGCCCCGGCTGCGGCGGTACGCGTGCGGTGGCATCCCTTCTGCGGGGGGATCTGCTGACTTCGCTGTGCTGCAATCCTCTTGTATTGTGGGGAATTTTTCTGGCGGCAGTGCAGTATATGCGCGCCCTCTATGCCTTGATTCGCCGCGATCCCGATGCTTGCGGCATCCCGCGCTGGATGTGGGTCAGCGTGATCGTCCTGGCTTTGGCGCTGTTTGTGGGGCGCAATCTGCTGCTGGTCTTCGGCGGATACGATTATCTGGGCGATAATCTTGCTTTCTGGCATCCCTGACGGGGTGAGAAACGGGAGAATTGTAAACACTTGCAATTCTCCCGTTTATTTTTGTCCAGCCCCTTTTTTTTTTCGGGAAAATGTGTTATGATATAAGATAGGAGAATTTTGCCCGCTGTTCGGTGTATCTGTGCGCAGAGATGGGCATGATAGGAGGGCTGGCCGTGGAACTGTACATTGATGAGTCGCGTGCAGGAAAAAGTGTGTTTGACATTCTGCGGCGTGAGTTGGGCTTCTCCGGCCGAATGCTGACTCGTCTCAAGCAGGACGAGCAGGGGATTCTGGTCGACGGCGAGCGGGTGACGGTTCGCTTTCGGCTGACGCAGGGGCAGTGCCTGGCTGTGGCCGTCGATGACCGCGCCGGCGCCGACCACATCCAGCCGGTCGATCTTCCGCTTGATCTCATCTGCACCGATGATGATTTTTTTGCGGTCAATAAGCCGCCCGCCATGCCGACCCATCCCTCGCACGGGCATTATGACGATACGCTTGCCAATGCATTGGCCTACCACTGCGCATCTGCCGGGATTCCCTTTGTCTTCCGGTCGGTCAATCGCCTTGACCGCAACACAAGCGGTGTTGTGCTGGTGGCCCGCAATCAGCCGGCCGCCGCACGCCTTGCGGCCGCGATGCAGGCCGGCGAGTTTGACAAGCGCTATCTTGCCATCCTCGACGGTGAGCTGTCGCCCGATGCGGGAGAGCTGTCAGCCCCCATTCGCCGCACCGCGGAGAGCATTATTACCCGCGAGGTTTGTGCGGAAGGGGAGGGCGACTTTGCCCTGACCCGCTGGCGGGTGCTGGCGCGCGGTCGGGGACGAACTCTGGTGGAAGCCGCACCGGTGACCGGGCGAACCCATCAGCTGCGGGTGCATTTTGCCTACCTCGGCTGTCCCATCCACGGCGACGATCTCTACGGCCGTGCGGCCGATGACCTTGACCGCCAGGCGCTCCACGCCTTCTCGCTGACCTTCCCCCATCCCTCCCAGCGCCGGCCGGTGCGCCTGACCGCGCCGCTGCCCGATGATCTCCGTACCTGTATCACTGCTTCTTTCGGAAAGGATATTTGCCTGTTATGAACATGTCTGATGCCACTTCCCGCCGCCCGCGCAGAGCCGGCCGGCTTTCCCCCCTTGTCTGGGGCATATACGGCTTTGCCGCGCTCAGCGGCATCCTGCACCTGACGGCCGTTTTCTCGCCGCGCTTTGCTGACTTTTTCAACCGCTACATCGGCGCCGCTGTCCGCGCGGCACTGGCTGCCCTCACCGCATGGATCCCCTTCTCGCTGGCTGAGATGCTGATTCTCTCCCTGCCGCTGATTTTTGTGCTTCTGCTGCGGCTTGCTCTGCGGCATTACAGCGAATCGTGGCGGGCTGTCCTGCGCTACTGTGCGGGCCTGCTGGCCGGATTGCTTTGCTTTTACATCTTCTTCGTCTGGGGCTTTGGTACCGGCTATCATGCTTCGACGGTTGAGGAAAAACTCGGCCTTGACCGCCGGCCTGTCTCGGCGGAAGAGCTCGAGCAGACGGCACGCTATCTGGTTGATCGCATCGCCGAGGAGCGCGACAGCATCGCCTACCGCCGGGACGGCTTCTCGGTGATGCCCTTCTCGCATACCGAGATGAATGACCGTCTGCTGGATGCCTATGAGACGATCTGCGACCGATATTCCTTCGTTCAGCGCATGCACAGCCGCATCAAGCCGGTCATCCTCAGCGAGCCATGGACTTATACCCACATTGCCGGCGTCTACACCTATTTCACCGGCGAGTCGAATCTCAATATGAACTTCCCCGACTATACGCTGCCCTACACGGCGGCGCACGAACTCGCGCATCAGCGGGGCATCGCGCGGGAGGACGAGGCCAACTTCATGGCCTTCCTCGTCTGCACGGCTTCCGATGATCCCTACATCCGGTACAGCGGATACCTCAATCTCTACGAATATGTCGCCTCGGCGCTTTACAGTGCAGATCCGACGCGCTATTTCGACGTGCTGGAGAGCATCAGTCCGGCAGTGCGGGGCGAGATGGCCGCATACAGCGCATTCTTCGACCGCTACCGCGAGACGGTGGTCAGCGAGGTCAGCGGTGCCATCAATGACACCTACCTCAAGCTGCAGGGCACCGAGGGCGAGAAGAGCTATGGCCGCGTGGTGGATCTTGCGGTGGCATGGTACAAAACACAAACCTAAGGAGGACGTAAGATGACGCGAAAACACGCACTCCCGGCATTGCTGCTGGCGGCTGCCATGCTGTTCTGCCTCTTCTTTTCCATTGCGTCCCGCGCCGATGAAAATTCGCCCACGCTCTATGTCAACGATGAGGTCTGGTACAAAACCGGGCTTTACCCTCTGCGTGTCTACAACTCGGTTTATGTGCCCATCTCGATCTTTGAGCAGATCGCCGGGATAACCGTCACCTTTTACGACAACAACACGGCCATGATCTACCGCGATGAGAACAGCTTTATTTCCTTCGATTTCAACCGCAGCGTGGCCATGTCGCAGAAGAACGACCGCTTCTATTTGCAGACCTACCTTGAGAACAACGAGCGCTATGTTCCGCTGCTGACCGTCTGTGACACGCTGGGCCTGGAGCGCGAGACCTACCGCAGCGAGATCGACGGATCGGTTTCGGTGCGTATCTGTGACGGCAGCCAGCAGAAGACCTTCGTTGAGCTGATCCAGCGTTACAATCCCGACGCGGTCAGCGTAGCGACAACCCCGCCTGTTACCGAGACGACCGTTTTCCTTGATCCGGTGGAGAATGCCATTTTCCTCGGTATTGACGGTTTCGGAGATGGGGAACGCATGGAAGCACTGCTGGATCTGCTCGATGAATATGGCGTCAAGGCCGCGTTCTTCATCACACCCGAGGAGCTTGAGCGCTATCCCGACCTTGTGCTGTCGGTGATCGCCGGCGGTCACTCGCTGGGCTTCCTTGTCGAACTGGAAGGCGCGCTGGAGACTCTCTCCGCCGCCAATGCCGCCCTGATGCAGCGCTACAAAATAACCACCCGCCTGATCCGCATCACTGATCACCCGATCAGTGCCGCCGATGACAACCGCCTGGCCGTTGCCGGATACAGCCGGTGGGGCAGCAGCATCGACCTGGGCAGAACCGAGAGTGAGGTGCGTGCCGCGCTGGTCACCTTCCGCCAATCGCTGGGGCTTGAGGGCCACATTGTGCTGCGTGCCGTGCCCGATGGCTACAACACGGTCGGTTACCTGCGGGAGTTTTTCAAGTCTGCGCAGGGCAAACGCATATTCCTGCCGATTACAACCGCCTATATCTCGCCTGCAGCCTGAGCGCGGGCGATCAAGCAAAGGAGCTTATGTGATGGAAACCAAAAAGAAGATCCTCATTGTGGAGGACGAGAAGAATATCGCTGATGTGCTGGCCGTCAATCTGATGCTGGCCGGCTATGCGTATGACATTGCCTATGACGGCGAAGCCGGCCTGGAGAAGGCGCTGAGCGGTGAATATGACCTGATCCTGCTGGACATCATGCTGCCCAAAATGAACGGCTTCGAGGTCTGCACCCGCGTGCGCCGGAAGCTGTCCACGCCGATCATCATGGTCACTGCGCGCGAGGATGAAAAGGACAAGATTCTGGGCCTTGACACCGGCGCCGATGACTATGTGACCAAGCCCTTTTCCTTCAACGAGCTGCTGGCCCGCATCAAGTCCAACATCCGCCGCTCCTCGGGTGAGCTGGTCGCCGACAAAAACGCGGGCGAGGCCAATGCCATTTTGCAGGTGCGCGGCCTGACCATCGATACCGAGCGCTATGCCGTCGAGCGGGACGGTACGCCCATTGAGCTGTCCAAGAAAGAGTATGATCTGCTGGTCTTCCTTGTCTCCAACCTCGGCCGGATCTGCACCCGCGAGGAGCTGATGGAGCAGGTGTGGGGCTATGAGGGCTTCTACGGAGATATTCGCACGGTCGATGTGACGGTGAATCGTCTGCGCGATAAGCTGGAAGCCGACCGCTCCAAGCCGGAATACCTCTTCACCAAGCGCGGCATCGGGTACTATATCAAATGATGTCCCGCAGTTTGTATGCCAAGATCATTCTGATCCTGGTCATCTTCATCATCACCGTTATGAGCGTCGTCGGTACCGTTCTGCTCAACAGCGTCAACCATTTCTACATTGACGATTTCTCCACCCAGATGGAGCAGAATTTTGCCGCCGACGGTCAGCTCTATGCCGCCATTGAAAATGTCATGGGGGAGGCCGATTACGTTGCCTCACTCAAGGCTGTCCTGCATTCCTACAGTGCGCGGCTGGGGATCGACTCTTACCGCAACTACTATATTCTGGATCAGGATGGCATCATGCTCGACGGCTCGGACGAAACGCTGGGCCAGGAGCTGCTCAAAACGCCCAACCTGCTTTCTGCCATGAACGGTGAGCGGGGCGTTGATCAGTCCAGCGGCAGTGACTATACCGACTACGCCGTACCCTTCACGGGGGGCGGAAACAGCTGTATTGTTTACATTAAGGACTCGCAGGAAGACATGCAGCAGCTGAGCTGGATCCTCTTCTCGATCATCCTGCAGGCCGTGCTGATCGGCTTGCTGATCGCGCTGCTTCTGGCCTTCTTCCTCTCCAAAGCCATTACCCAGCCCATCCAATCGCTGACCCAGGGTGCCAAGCTGATTGCGGCCGGCGAGTTTTCTCATGAGCTGGATGTGCACTCCAACGACGAGATCGGTACGCTGACCGATACCTTCAACCACATGAAGAAGGTGCTCAAGAGCACCCTTGAGGAGGTCGAGGGTGAGCGCGCTAAGCTGGAGACCGTTTTCTCCTACCTCAAGGATGGCGTGATTGCCTTCAACGAGGAGGGAAACCTGCTCAACATCAACGACAGTGCATTTGATCTGCTGGCCGACGGCACCGACTCCGACCAGCTCAACAACTTTAATCTGGAGCAGATGCTTGATCTCTTCTCGGTCAGCTACAGCGACGGCCGCTTTGCCATGCAGAGCGGAGAGAACGAGGTGCAGAGCGGGGAAGTAGATGCGACCTTTGGCAATGTCGTCTTCGGCAGCAAGGTGCTGGAGGTAAGCTTTGGCCGTATCCGCTACAACGACGGCGGCCAGATGCGCAATGGTGTGATTACTGTCATCCATGACATCACCGGTCCCTATGAGCTTGAAAAATCCCGCCGCGAGTTTGTGGCGAACGTCTCGCATGAGCTGCGCACGCCGCTGACCTCGATCAAGGGCGCCTGCGAGACCATGCACGACCATCCCGAACTGCCCGACGAGATCAAGAGCCGCTTCCTTGAAATGGCCATCTCAGAGAGTGATCGCATGACGTCAATCGTGCGCGACCTGTTGGTGCTTTCGCGCCTGGACGACAAGCGCACACGCTGGAAAATCACGCGCTTTGACCTCAACGCTTCGCTGCGCAGAATGTGCGATGTCATGCAGGTCGAGGCGATGGGACGCAGCCAGACGCTGGAGCTTTGCCCGGCGGAGGGAGAGCTGATGATCACCGCCGATGCCGAGCGCATCGAGCAGGTTCTGCTCAACATCATCTCCAATGCGGTCAAATATACGCCCGAGGGCGGACGGATTCTGGTCCGTTCGGGTATGAACACGGCCGACCGTGTCTTTGTCTCGGTCAGAGACAACGGCATCGGTATCCCTGACGAGGATCAGCCGCGCCTCTTTGAGCGCTTCTACCGCGTGGAAAAGGCACGCACTTCTGAGACCGGCGGCACCGGTCTTGGCCTGGCTATTGCCAAGGAACTCATCGAAGCCCATGGCGGCCGCATCATGCTGCGCAGTAAGCTGGACGTCGGTACGTTGATGGTGATTGAACTCCCTGTTGAAACCAAACTGAAGAGTAGTGAAGAGTGAAACATTGAAATACATTGAACGCATCAAAAGTATTTTGTTTATCGGGCTGTTTGTCAGCGCGGTGACCCTGGCGGGGATCTATATCGTCGGCCTGCCTCGCGGGACCGATGCTTCGGCGAATGCTCTGCCCGCCGACGTGATGGCCGCCATGCGCGGAAGCACGGGCGGCGCGGCGTCGGCTTTGCTCGATGACCAGCTCCGTCCGGACTTTCTCGGCATCAAGCAGGTCGGGCAGCCGATGGTCGGCCTGTTGGCTGAGCCGGCGCTGACCGACGACCTGGATGATCAGTTGGCACATTGGGTTGCCTTTGCGCTCGGCGAAGGGGCACGGTCCGAGGTGCTGGAGCCGGGTGCCGGAGCGGCGCGATGGGCAGACTGCCTGGCGGCCGATGCATATTTTTATCTCAGCTGGCGCTTTGCTGTTCCGGCTTCGGTTCTGCGCGCCCACAGCCTGCCTGACCGTACCGATGCCATGCTGGAAACGGCGGAGGGGCCTCTGCCGCGCATCAAGGAGATCTTCTTTTTCCCAGACTTGCTGAGCGGCGGTGTCTGCGCCGTCAGCTGCGACGGGGAAGGGCAGATCACCTGCTGGTACCGCACGCCCAAAGCTGAGGACGCTCTGCCCAGCTTTGCCGATTTTGCTATCTATCTCTCGCGCGGCGTGCTCGAGGAGTATGCCTTTGCCGGTCAGCTTGATGCGGACTGCCCGGATAGCCTGCTCACCCTTCCGGTGCCCGCCCAACCGCTGACGATGGCCGACCTGTCGGTGAGCTACCCGCTCGCCGCACATACCAATACTGCACGCGTCAGCGAGACGGTGCTGACGCTTTTTGACTATAATCTCAATAAGGCGAGCGGCTATTACGAGGCAGATACCGATACCGCTGTTTTTGTCGAAACACATGGCACGCTGCGGGCGACGGCCGACAGCATTGTCTATGAAGCGACAGCCCAGGGAGGCCTCGCGGTTGATGATTTCGTGCGCAAAAGCAAGGCTGCCCTGACTCTGCGGGATGATATCATTGCCTGCGAGGCGCTCGTTGCACGATTCCGCCAGCAGGAACGCGACCTGCTCGGCGGTGCGGCTGAGCCGCAGCTCTCAGCTGTCTATACCGAGGGGAATGCGCTGGTGCTCGAATATGTGTATGTCTATCACAACATCGTCGTGCGCCGTGATGCTCCGGCTCTGCGACTGACCGTGCGTGCCCACCGCATTGTTTCGGCGGCGGTGTCGGCCTGCACCTACCGCACCGATGAGACAAACAGCCGTGTAGGCAGCCAGCAGTGGATGCGTAACCTGGCGGCCTATCTGGCGCGGCAGGAGAGCGGCACCCGGCATACGGTGTCGCTGGTTTACGGTGCCTATGCATCCGACCCGGCCCGTCTGCGCGCAGACTGGGTGCTGGAAGAAAACTGAGGAGGCGGGAGAATGCGTTGGAATTCGATCAAAAGCGTGATGATTGCGATCCTGCTGGTCGTCAATGTCTGGCTGATCTATCTCTTAGCCGAGCGCGGCCTGGTGCAGAACTACTTTTCGGCTGATGCGCTGGAAAATGCCGTAGAGATTCTTGGCCGGAGCGGTATCTCGATGACGGTGGATCAGCTTGACCCCAAGAAGCGGGATGCGGCGGTCTACGGGGCCGATATGCATGAGGATTATTATGCTGATATTGCCGAACGTCTGGCGGCATCGACGGTCAGCGAAACCTTCCCGACCCCCAGCGGCGTGCGTATGATTACCGAAAACCGTGCGACCGTGAGCTTTACCCATACCTTTGGCATCAACTACCTTGCGGCCGACGGCGACCGTACAGCGATGAGAAACATCGTCGAATCGGCGCTGGCGTCGGGCGAACCGATGGAGGCGCGCCAGCGTGTCCTGCGTCCGCTGCGCGCTTTGTTGGAAGCATACCTGGCCGAGGCTCTGCAGACCGGCACGGCCGCGCAGTCGGGGCATGCACGGCTTTGCTTTGACGGCGTTTTCCGTTTCGACGATTATTATCTTTTCCGCTGCAGCCAGGAACTGGACGGCAAGCCGATCGATGGGCACCGTGTGGATTGTCTGTTCGATGCAGAGGGAAACCTGTTGTGGCTTGACGGTACATGGAGCTTTTTGCCGTTGACACGCAATTATTCGGCACAGCTTTACGACCAGATCAATATACTGTTTAAAGAAAAGGCCGCACTGGATGAATGGCGAATGACTGCGCAGACCGACGATCCGATGACCCTCTCGCGTATGGAGTTCTGCTATGTGTACAGCGTGCTTGAAGACGAGCAGACCGAAGAGAAACACGTATATTATGCACCGGCATGGCAGATAGCCTATTCTGATGGAACAGTACGCACCTATAATGCCGTTACCGGAGAATCTGCGAAAATATCTTAAAAAATATTTCAAAAAACGCAAATACCCCCTTTTATTTTGGACAAATCTGTGGTATACTATATTTATGATAAGGTTATAATCGTCTTATTATGCGATTTTTGGCTTTTTCTTCCCGGTGATTTCAGAGAAATACATGTCCCTGTCCGGTATGCCGGACAGCCGAATACGGAATAAAGGTAGAATTATATGGAGAAAATTGTCATCAACGGAGGCGCGCCGCTGTACGGCGAGGTTGCCATTAACGGCGCAAAGAATGCTGCGCTTCCGATCCTTCTGGCCAGTATCCTGACCAGAGATAAATGTGTAATCGAGCATCTGCCCGCGATCAGCGATGTCGCCCTTGCGCTGGAGATCCTGCGCAGCATGGGGGCGGGCATCAAAATGCTCACCCGTACCAGCGTGGAGATTGACGCAACGCATGTGCGCGGCGGTATTGTCCCTTACGAACTGGTCAGCAAGATGCGCGGATCGTCCTATCTGATCGGCGCTGAACTTGGCCGTTTCGGCGCGGCTCATGTGGGCTGGCCGGGCGGCTGCGACTTCGGTGTCCGCCCCATTGACCAGCATATCAAGGGCTTTGAGGCCATGGGCGCGAAGATCGACATTGAAAACGGCTATATCGTTGCCAGCGCACCTGACGGGCTGCGCGGCGGTCAGGTCTATTTTGACTGCGTGACGGTCGGCGCAACCATCAATATTATGATCGCGGCAGTGCTGGCTAAGGGAAACACCGTCATCGACAATGCCGCGCGTGAGCCGCACATCGTCGACCTGGCCAACTTCCTCAATACCTGCGGCGCCAAGATCACCGGTGCCGGCACTGGCGTGATCCGGATCAGCGGTGTTGAGCGCCTGCACGGCTGTACCTATACCATTATCCCCGATATGATCGAGGCCGGTACCTATATGGCGGCCGTCGCCGCAACCGGCGGCAAGGTCCGCATTACTAATGTGATCCCCAAGCACCTGGAGATTATCTCTGCTAAGCTGGAGGAGATGGGCGCGCTCATCGAAGAAGAGGATGAGACCATCACCATCAGCAGCACGGGCGACCTCCGCCGTGCCAATATCAAAACCCTGCCGTATCCCGGCTTTCCGACCGATATGCACCCCCAGATGAGCGCCGTGCTTTGCTGCGCAAAGGGAACCAGCATCGTTTCGGAGGGCGTGTGGGAGAACCGCTTCCGCTATGTCGACGAGCTGATGAAAATGGGCGCTGACATTTCGGTGGACGGCCGTACCGCAACCATTCAGGGGGTCGAGCGGCTCAGCGGTGCACCGGTTCGCGCGGTTGACCTGCGCGCAGGTGCGGCGATGATCATTGCCGGACTTGCCGCCGAAGGGCGCACCGAGATCTCGGGCATCGGCAGCATCGAGCGCGGCTATGACGACATTGTCGGCAAGCTGAAGGCACTCGGTGCCAACATCAAAACGATCTACTGCAGCGATGAAAATGAGCTGCGGGAGGCACAGTGACAATCGACTTTTATACACATTCTGAGAGAACCTGCGGCAGATCTGTCGCAGGTTCTCTCAGATAAGGGGAAGATGATGAGACATATGGGATATTCTGCCGCCCGCCTGCGGCTGATCGCGCTCCTTCTCTCGCTTTGCCTGTGGTGTACGCTGCTGACCGCAGGAGCATCGGCGGCCTTCACCGACGTGCAGGCAGGCACCTGGTTCTATGAAGATATCAGTGTCCTCCAGACGGCCGGGATTGTGCACGGCTATCCGGACGGCAGCTTCCGCCCCGGCAATCCGGTCAGCTGTGCGGAGGCCATGAAGATGATCCTCATGGCCGCAGGGCACCCGATCGCGGGGGACGGCGAGCAGGTTTGGTTTGCGCCCTACTTTGCCTACGCTGTCGCGCACGGGATCACGGATACGGATACCGTTCCCGATCCGGGCACGGCAATTACTCGTGACTGGACGGCCGAGCTGATCGTCCGCGCCATGGGACTGACGCCCGATGCGGCTGAATCGCCCTTTGCCGACAGCGGGAATCTCTATGCTGTGACCCTCTACCGCGCGGGAATCATCCGCGGCGAGGTGATCGATGGGCAGACCTACTATCGCGGCGCGCGGACGCTTAATCGCGCTGAGCTGGCTGCCATCGTGGTGCGCATGATGCAGGTCGAAGCGCTCCGGCCGGCGCCGGAGCGGCTGCTGCCGCCAGACTGCGCGATGCCCGAAACCCCGACGACGGTAGAAGAGTTTGTGCAGATGCTCATCTGTATGGCGGTCAGCGGTGCGGACGAGCAGACCTTCGTCTATCATGGCACCGATATGGAAGCCGTCAAAGCTCGCTATCTGCCCTTGCTCAACGAGGCCTATCCGATTGCGATCGACCTCTGCCGCGAAACGGTGGTTTATTACCATGCTTACAGCCTTAACCTTGCCTACGATGGGCGGGATGTCACGGTGACGCTCAAGCTCAGCGGGGGCGATTACAGCGCGGTCGATTGCCGCCAGATGCTTGATTTTTCTCTGATGCACGCGCGTGCGGTGGTGGAGGAAATTCGCGCCGCGTGCCGGGCGGCCGGCGAGACGACCGAGCGGCAGTTTGCCCGCCGGTGTCTGGAGTGGGTGGCAACCCACTGCCAATATGCCGAGCGGGACGATATGCTTGATCAATATGCGTATGCTGTCTTCCGCGACGGCAGTGCGGTCTGCTCGGGCTACACGGCGGCCTATAACCTGCTGCTGAAGCTGGGCGGCGTGAAGTGCATGTCGATGACCGGCGTGGCGGAGTCCTCCGTCGGAAGCGGCCCGCACGCCTGGACGATTGCCGAGCTGGACGGCGAGACGGTTTGGATCGACGCGACCTGGTGCGATCCGGTCGGCCTGCCCGAGGATGGCGTGGTGTACACCTACTTTGCGCTCGACGAGGCCACCTTCGCCGAGAACCATACCCCGGCGTGGGATTATACCGCTTACTGGGCGATGCTTGGCTGATCCCGACCAAAGCGCATCTCGGCGTGAGATGCGCTTTTGCCTTTGGCGGCGGGAAAATCCGCATCACTCTTGTCAAGACGGGGAAACTATGGTATAATATTCTAAACTCCAATTTGACTTGCTATTCCTGCTTTATGAAACCGGCTTTAATCCATAGGAATTTGACGGAAGGTGCGCAGAATAATGAAAAAAAGCGTAGGTGTTTTCATCAGCGTATTCACGTTGCTGCTCACATCTTGCGCAAATCCCTTCTTCGCGTTCCCCAAAAGGAACTATGTCAGCACGGATATTACTTATTCCGAGTCAACTGCACAATATGCTTTTCGACTGAATATGGACTCCACGGAAACCGAATTTGCGAAATTTTTTTTTGAATCAAGCATAGAGAACGAAGATCGGGAAGCTTGTATAGAAACAACGGATCATGTGCTCTCAAGTCAATCCTTTGGCGGCGGTATTGTTCCCGAAATCTATATTTTTTCGCACGAACGATATGATGGTAAATATATAAGCAGTCACAAACTGTATTCCTCAATCCAAGATTAGCAATCCGTTGCCTGAACCTTATGCTGAATTGGTCAAGGCGTGGAACGAATATATTGAAACCAATTACCAAAATTACAGTAAGTACAAATAAAATTCGGACTGATGCTGAAAATAAAGAAGGTGAATCTTCCCCATTCATCGTTCCGTTTTTAAACGAAAGGAGGGAGCAGAATGAAGCAAGGTAAGCAGATGGCGCGCACGGCGGTGTTTATGGTGATCGCGGTGCTGGCGTCAAAGCTGCTGGGCATGCTGCGCGATGTTCTGGTCGCCGGTGCGTATGGGACGACCGGTGCGGCAGTGGCCTATGAGACGGCCTCGCGGCTGCCGATCCTGCTGTTCGATCTCGTCATCGGCGGCGTGGTTGCGGCTTCCTTCATCCCTGTTTTCAACGAAATTCTCGTCAAGGAAGGGAAGGACGCGGCCTTCGCGTATGCCAACCGCTACATTAATCTGCTCTTTGTGCTGACGGCCGGTATTTCGCTTGTGGGTGTCCTCTTTTCCTCACCGTTGGTCAGTCTGCTCGCGCCCGATCTCACCGCCGAGACGCACACCCTTGCTGTTCTGCTCAACCGCATCATGTTTCCGATGATGCTCTTTATGGCGCTGGCCTATGCGCTGGTGGGGCTGCTGCAGTCGCTGGGCGAGTTCAATCTGCCCGCGCTGATGAGCCTTGCGTCAAACGGCATCATGGTGCTTTACCTGCTCGTCTTCAACGGCCGTTTCGGCATCGTTGGATTGGCCGTGGCGATGCTTGTCGGCTGGGCGGTGCAGGCCTGCATGCAGATGCCGCGCGCATATCAGCTCGGCTATCGCTGGCGGCCAACCCCGCTGACGCTGACCCCCGCCATTCGCCGCTCGCTCGGCATGGCACTGCCCATTCTCGTCAGTACCTGGATGCAGCCGGTCTGCAATCTCATCAACACCCGCTTTGCGTCCGGCATCGCCGAAGGGCGTGCCATCACCGCCATCGGTTACGCCAACCGCCTCTATATCATCATCGTCGGCGTCTTCTCCTTTGTGGCGACGAATCTGCTTTTTCCCTATCTCTCCCGCGCAACGGCGTCGGGCGAAAATGAGGAGGCAGAGCGGCTCACCGGCCTCTCGCTCAAACTCCTGGGGATGCTGATCCTCCCCATCGCCTTCGGCGCGGCCGTGCTGGCCGAGCCGATCATTGGAATCATTTTCGAGCGCGGCGCGTTTACTGCCGCTGACACCACGCTGACCGCCGATGCGCTTCGTTGTTTTGCCATCGGCATGCCCTTCATGGCGTTTAACGAGGTTTACACCAAGCTGCTCTTTTCCCGCCAGCAGCCCAAGCCCGCCATGGTGACCGCCGCCGCTGCGATGACCGTCAACTTTGTCCTGGTGTGGCTGCTTTCGCCCCGCTTCGGCGTGGGCGGCATCGCGGCCGCGTCCGCTTTGGCGATGGCGGTGAATGCACTGCTCAATCACCTCTGGATTCGACACAGCGGTACGCGCCTGCTGTCCGGCCGCGACTGGGCGGATCTTGCCAGAATGCTGGCTGCCGCGGCCGGAATGGGGGTGCTTGTCCGACTGCTCTGGACTGCTCTCCCCGTTGACCGGCTTCCGGCGGTCCTGCTGGCCGTAGCCGCCGGGATCGTTTGCTATGCCGTCCTGCTGCTCCTGCTCGGTGAGTCTTCGTTGCGCACAATGCTCGCCCGCATCTTCGGGCGGAAATCAAGAAACCCTTAAGAAAGAAGGAAACAACATGATCAAACTCCTGCACTTCCTCAGTGACAGCAATATCGGCGGCGCCGGAACATTGCTGCTCAATTATCTGGCTAACGCCGACCGCGATCGCTTTGCCATCACGGTGGCCCTGCCCCGCGACAGCGCACTGGCGCCCCGCGTCCGCGCGCTTGGGATTCGCGTCATCGAGACCGAGCATGGCCGCGACTGCTCCTACGCACGGCCGGCAACGCGCGAATTCCGTCGCATCATCCGTGCTGAGAAGCCCGATATCGTGCACACGCACTCCTCGCTGTCGGCCAAGCTTGCCGCCTGGCAGTGTGGGGTCGGCGTGCGGATCTATACCCGTCACAGCGTCTTTCCGCCCCCGCGCAAGCTGACCACTTTCCCCGGCAAGCAGATCTCCGGGCTGGTGAACAACACCCTCTCGACCCACATCATCGCCGTTGCGCAGGCAGCCGCCGATAACCTCACCGATACCGGCGTCGATGCGCGCAAGATCCGCGTGATCGTCAACGGCGTTGAGCCGATGACCCCGCCCACCGCCGAGGCCCGCCGCGCTCTGCGTGCATCGCTCGGCTGGGATGACGGGCACTTTGTCGTCGGTATGTCGGCTCGCTTGGAAGAGGTGAAGGGCCACCGCTATTTCCTCGATGCGGCGGCGCAGCTGGCCGAGGAGGCCCCCGCGATGCGTTTCCTCATCATCGGCACCGGCGCGTGCGAAGCAGATCTGCGCGCACAGGCCGAGCGGCTGGGCATTGCCGACCGCGTCTGCTTTGCCGGATTTGTGACCAACGTCGCTGATTATGTCAGCAGCATGGATCTGGTGGTCAACTGCTCCTTTGGCACCGAGGCAACCAGCCTTGCGCTGGCTGAAGCCATGAGCCTCTCCCGCCCGATCGTGGCCACCACCTACGGCGGCAATCCGTACATGGTCGAGGACGGTGTCAACGGATATTTGGTTCCGATCAAGGATGCACCCGCATTGGCTGAGGCCGTTCTGCGCGTTTACCGCGATTCGGCACAATATGACGCCCTCTGCGCAGGGGCACTTGCCCGTTATCACGAGCGCTTTACGGCCGCCGCCATGACGCGGCAGATGGAAGCGCTGTACACCGAAGCCCTGGGCGGCAAATCAAATTAAAGTTGGCAAAGGAGATTGACGATGGAACGCGCTGTACCGCTTTGTATCACCCTTGATCTGAACCCAATCGGCTCGCTGGACGAGCTGCACGGCCTGCTTCAGCGTGCCTTTTCCTTTCCCGCGCACTACGGCCGCAACTGGGACGCCCTCTGGGATTGCCTTAGCGAGCTGCCCGATCAGCCGATGCAGATTGATCTGGTCGGCTGGCTGGATGCACATCGGCGGCTGGGCTGGCGCATGAATATTTTCCTCCAGCTGATGACCGATTTCCGCGCCTCCCGTGCGGGGAAGGTCCGCATCAATATCTGCCGGCAGGATGCGTGAGACCGGCGAAAACAAAGCCGTGCGATGGATTCATCGCACGGCTTTCTTTGGTTGTTTTTATCCAATCGCTTTGGTGGATTCAACTGT
>JAFWBJ010000144.1 GCA_017507145.1 Clostridia bacterium
CGGGGAGCTGGAGATCACTGCGTGCAGCATGTATTGCTCCACCGGTGCCACGGCGGAGGAAATCGCCATTTTCCAATGTGCGGACGCCGAGACCGCCGGACAGGTGGAGCTTGCCGCAAAAGCAAGGCTGGCAAGTCAGACTGACATCTATGCATCCTACGCACCGGAGGCAATACCGGAGATTGAAAACGCTGTTTTGCGTGTACGCGGCTGCTATGTGGCCTGCGTGGTATCCGGAGATGCCGCTTTGGCATCGTCCATTCTGGACAGGTATATGAAATAAACATTTGTAGCCTATATTTCGCGGGAGATCGGAAAAGATCTCCCGCTTTTGTTATTTTGGCATATAAAAAAAGAAATTTACATACTGAGCGTCTTGCATTTTTTCGGAATCTCTTATATAATATCAGTATCTATGGACTTCGTGCCTCTATCTGTCATGCAGGTGACACGATGATATCATATAATGGCTTTTGAAAGGATTTGAAATCAATGAGTACAAAAGAAAACTTTTACCGGCTCATGAAGAACGACAGCCCGAAATGGCTTGGCGACGCCTGGGATTGCTTCTGCCAGGGTCCGGCAATGGGGCCGATCATCCTTGACCCTTATACCCTGACCTCCGGCCGCACCAATTACGGCGAGCGTATGAAGACCGACCGCTGGGGCATCATGTGGGATTGGCCGGAGGGCCAGCCCGGTGCCGTTCCGCTGCCGGACAAGCAGTATCGTGTGCTCAACGATGTGCATGAGTGGCGCGAGAAGCTCAACTTCGACAATGTTCTGCCGGATTTCGCAATGCCCTGGGATCTTCCCTACCAGATGAACCCTCCCTTCGACCGTGAGAACAAAATCCTCATGATGTCCGACTTTGCCGGCATGTTTGAGTTCTCTCACCTCGTTCTCGGCTTTGAAGAGGCGCTGATCGCCTACATGACCGAGCCGGAAGAGATGTATGCCTTGCTCGATGCTTACACCGATTGGAAGATCAAGGTCACCGGCGCTGTCATCGACCGTTATCAGCCCGACATGATCCACTCCCAGGACGACTGGGGCGACAAGCGCAGCATGTTCCTTCCCCCCGCCGTGTGGCGTGAGCTGGTCAGACCGCACACCGAGCGTTACTACAAGTTCCTCAAGAGCAAGGGCGTGCTGATTCAGCACCACAGTGACTGCGTCAATGATGCGGTTGCGGAAGATATGGTCGAGATGGGCATCGACATGTGGCAGGGCGTCATCCCGCAGAACGACATCCCCGGCGTCATCGAGCGCACCGAGGGCAAGCTCTGCATCATGGGCGGCTTTGACATGGGTCTTGTCGACCGTGCCGACATCAGCGCGGAAGATGTCGCTGCGTATGTCCGTCAGGTTATCGACACCTATATGCCGCTCGGCTCCTTCATCCCCGGCGCGACCAACGTAACGCCCGTGTTCCCGCACGTTGCCGCCGCGATGCACGACGAGCTCAACCGCTATGGTGCCATTTACGCCGAGAAGAATTTCTAATCCGGCACATCACTGCAGATAAAACTACACAATTAAATTTCTTTGAAAAAGGCTTACACATGTAAGCCTTTTTCATACAATAAAAACAGGTTTTATGAAAAAGGAGGACCTTTTCATGTTGACAAACCCCATCACCGAATCTGCCCTGGAATCCTGGTCCGAGGCTTATCGCAATGACCCCCAGCGCCTACTGGCTACCGTTGCCCTTTCCAAGGCCAATCTGGCAGACGCAATCTACTCTGTGGGCGATGCTTTCGCCATGCAGAATAAGTTTTCCATTGACGTTCCCACTCTGCCCGTAACCGATCAGCAGCAGAGCGGCCGTTGCTGGCTCTTCGCCGCGACCAACGTGCTGCGTGAGCGCATTGCCAAGAAGCTGAATCTTGAGCAGTTCCAGCTTTCTCAGAGCTACCTTGCTTTCTGGGATAAGTTTGAGCGCATCAACTATTTCCTGGATTGCATTCTGGATACGGCCGATCTCCCCACCTCCGACCGCACCGTTTCTTTCATCCTTCAGTATGGCGTGCATGACGGTGGCCAGTGGGAAATGTTTGTCAACATCGTGCGCAAATACGGCGTGGTGCCGCGCGACGTGTACGGCGAAACCTATCAGTCCTGCCACACCATGTCCATGAATCACTACATCAACCGCAGCCTGAAGGCCTGCGCGGTGAAGCTGCGCGGCATGGTCGCCGCCGGTGCAAGCGAGGAAGAGATTCAGGCCGAGAAGAACGCCATGCTGCAGAAGTTCTATGGCTTCCTTTGCAGCTGCTACACCGAGCCGCCGAAGGCCTTCGACTTCGAGTATGTGGATAAGGACAAGGTCTTCCACGCCGAGCGTGGCATGACGCCGCAGAGC
>JAFWBJ010000145.1 GCA_017507145.1 Clostridia bacterium
GCTCCGGAATTTGGAGAGAATTTCGCGAGAGAACTATGAAATTTTTGTATGATGGAAAATGCCGAAAACCCTTGATGTTACAAGGATTTTGAGGGAACAAAAGAAACAGTTACGCGCGGTTTTTCAAGACCGCCTCGTTATGACCGCTTCGATAACCCTCCATGGGGTGCGGGATGCGGAACAGTATTAGTTTACCATATCTTTTGCCGAAAGTCAAGACGGACTCTTGAAAAAAATCTGCATTTGTGCTATTATATAGTATATGCCTTCGGGCTTGATTTTTTTGATGAGGTACACCATGCATACAAAAGATATTGCCGAAATTCGCCGCCGCTTCCGTCCGGAGAAGAGCAACATTGCCCGCATCCGCGGCTGCTACGTCAACGAGGCGAACGAAATCATCGCCACGTTCAACCAATCGCTCGGCCTGATGGACGAGGATGAGGCAGGTGAGCTGCTCTCGATTCTCAAGAAGGTGCTCTCTGGCACACCGGGCAAAAATCTGCACGATATTCGCTTCTCCACCCATCAGGTGCTGGAGGATGAGGCCCACCGCCTGCTGACCGCGCTGCGCAAGAGCGGTCTGGATGATGACGAAGCGGTGAAAACCTTCTACAGCAAGGTCATCGAAGCGGTGCAGATGGAGGGCAATTACATGATTCTCCTGGCAGCCGACCGCTATGATATGGCCGGCTACGGCGCCGACGGCACCAAGCAGGAGGATTCCACCAAGAGCTTCAGCTATTTTGTCTGCTCCATCTGCCCCCTCAAGCAGACACGCCCCGCGCTCGGCTACCTGGCTGAGGAAAACCGGTTCTGCAATCTGGCCTCCGACTGGGTCATCGCCGCGCCGGAGCTGGGCTTCATGTTCCCCGCTTTCTCGCATCGGGCCGCCGACATATACGGCGCCTACTACTACACCCGCAGCACCTCACAAAGCCAAAGCGCCTTCGCGCAGAGCATTTTCGGCAGTGAGCTGCCCATGCCGGCCACCGTGCAGAAAGAGACCTTCTCTGCCATTCTGGCCGAGAGCGTCGCAGAAGATTGCAGCTATGAGATCGCGCAGACGGTACACGAGCAGATCAGTGCGCTGGCTGAAGTAAAAAAAGCCGCCCGTGACGACGATGAGGACGAGCTCCCTCTGGTCTCCAAAAAGCTGGTATGCAGCATTCTGGAAGACTGCGGCATCAGCGAGGGCCGCATCAACACCTTTGCCGAGCGCTATGACAGTGAGTTCGGTGCCGCCACCGAGCTTCCGCCGGTCAATCTGGTCGACCGCGGCCGCTTCGCCGTCAAGACCCCCGATGTCGTCATTCAGGTCAACCCCGAGGCCAGCGATCTGGTGCAGACCCGCATCATTGATGGCGAAAAGTACATTCTGATCCGCGCCGAAGCCGGCGTTGAGGTCAACGGTCTGCCGATCAAGATTCGGGACTGAGCGCCCCCATTCTATTCAAACCAAAGAGGCTTACGGCCAATGCCGTAAGCCTCTTGCACATTTTAGTGGGTAAGCAGCTCCAAGATCTGCGACTTGGAGCGTGCACCGGTTACGCGCTCGACAACCTCGCCGCCGCGCATCACCACCAGCGTAGGAATGCTCATGATGCCGAACTGCTGGGCCAGCTCGCCCTCCTCATCGACGTTGACCTTGCCGATCACATACTCGGCATGCTCATCGGCCAGCTGATCGACCAGCGGCGAGACCATGCGGCAGGGGCCGCACCACGGTGCCCAGAAATCGAGCAGGACGGGCTTCTCAGATGCCGTAATTTCGGCGAAATTCTCTTTGGTTACATGCATAGCAGACATGATGTTCATCCTTTCGTTTTTTTTTATTCTTTCCCACTTTTGCCAGAACATGCAGAGCAAAGCGGGTAATGGCAATCAAGGCACCGATGCCGTTATCAAATCGGTCATTGCCGTGCGGCGGTATAGGCTGGGCGACATGCCGATCTGTTTGGAAAATGCGCGGTTGAAGGTACGCAGTGTCCCGAACCCTACCTGCTCACTGATCTCCGTAATGCTGTCATCGGTGTGCCGCAGCAGGCGACAGGCGGCTGATATACGCAGGGAATTGACATAATCATTGAAACGAATCCCCAAGCGGTCAGAAAAGAGGTGCGAAATATAGTATTTGCTGATGTGCAGTTCTTCCTCGAGCATCCCCAACGACAGTTCGCGATGAAAATTGCGCGAACAATAGTTCACCACACTGCGCAGTGCATGCGAACTGCCCGCCTTATTCTCGGTAAGCGCCATCATCTGCAGAAGCTCGCCAAAGAAGGTCAGCAGTGCACCGCGGATGATGGTGTCACGCCAGGGCGAATTGTTTTCCTCCTCGCCGGCCGCAATTTTCAGCATCTGCAAAAGGCGGGGATTGGTATCGGCATGCTTACACAGCGCCGTTTCGGGCAGTTGCTCGGTGAAGCAGCGGCTTAGCTCAGGCATCAAATCAGGTGAGAGTATGAAGAGGATATAACGCTCCGGGCCAGATGAGATAAAATAATGCATCTGGTTCGGGAAAGTGACAAAAACATCGCCAGCCTCCAGACAATACTGTGTCGAATCGGCAAAAGCCAGCGTAGTTCCTTCAAGCATGTAGACCAATTCAATGTGATAGTGCAAATGGGGCTTACATTGCAGTCGACTTCCGCCATTTGTCCGATCGCGATAGTAGAAGTCGCTCGACCGGTTTTCGTAGCGAATCTGCATCGTTTTTCCTCCTGTTCATCTTCATCCGTTACACATCGGCTTCGGCATCCGGAGCAGGCTTGATCCGTGTAATCTCCACTCGCTCGATACGGCGGTCTACCACAGAAAGCACCCGCATCTGCAGATTCTGCACCGTCACCTCGGGCGTTTCTCCATTCTCGGGAATCACGCTCAGGCAGGAGAAGATCAAGCCGCCCAGCGTTGTATATTCGGCTTCTTCATCGAACTCCATCCCGGTGATCGCGCAGAAATCCTCAATTGGGCAGTTGCCCACTGCCCGCCAGCTATCCTCACCGGTTTGCTCGATGTCCGGCTCCTCCTTCTTGTCGGTCTCATCATAGATGTTGCCCACAATTTCCTCCAGAAGATCCTCCAGCGTCAGCAAACCGGCCGTACCGCCGTATTCATCCACAACGATCACCATATGCCGTTTTTCCTGCTTCATTTGGCGGAAGAGCACATCAGCGCGCACCGATTCAGGCACAAAGAGAATCGGTCTGAGCAGCTCTCTCAGCGGCTTCGGTGCGTCACTCTGCGCATTGAGCAGATATTCGCGTGTGCGCAGAACCCCCAGCACATCATCCGCGTTCTCGCCGCACACCGGGAAGCGAGAGTATCCAGTCTCCACGATGGTACGCAGGATGTCGTCCGGCGTATCGTCGATATAAATGACCGTCATATCGGTGCGGTGAACCATCACCTCTCCGGCAGAGGTATTGTTGAATTCAAATATATTGTCAATCATCTCTCGCTCATCGGCTTCAATGGCGCCGTTTTCCTCGCCGATATCAATCATCATGCGAATCTCTTCCTCCGACACCGTCTCGCTCTCCTCGTGGGGATTGATCCCAAAGAGACGCAGGACTGCATTGGTCGAAACCGAAAGAAACCAAACCACCGGCTTCATCAAAAGCGACAGGCCGAGAATCACATCGCAGACCGCGCGGGCAAGCTTCTCGGGGTTGCGCATCGCAATGCGCTTGGGCACCAGTTCACCCAAAATCAGCGTAAAATAAGAAAGAATCAGCGTGATGGCAATGACCGCAAAAGTATCCAATACCGCGGGCGAAACTGCCGTAACCCCACAGCGATTCACCAGCCAATCTACGACAACAGTTGAAAAATTATCAGCCGCAAAGGCAGAGCCCAAAAATCCGGCCAGCGTAATGCCAACCTGAATGGTCGAGAGAAAACCCGTCGGCTCACTGACCATGCGCAGCATTTTGGCGGCCTTTCGATCGCCCTCCTCCGCCTGCTTGCGCAGGATACCCTCATTGAGCGAAATCACCGCAATTTCGGATGCGGCAAAAAAAGCATTAAGTAAAATCAGAACAATCTGAAGCAATAAACCAGATCCCATATCAATCTCCTTTATTTATTCGTCTGCAGGTCAATTCAGCAAAAAAGCGTATGATGCACAAAAAGGCACAGCTCGCCATACGGATACCGGCAAACTCTGCCCACGCCATCTCCCGGCGGAATTGCCGAGCGCAACAAATTCAGTCGATTGAAAGTCATTTTGCCCAAAGGGTGGCAGATACGGGGCATACTGTGTGCTTCACCCTTACTGCACGAGGGAGGTTGGTCCACAAGAAACATCCTTTCTTTTACAAAAATAAAATTCAATTTTAGTATAGCATATTTTTCCGGCAATTACAAGAGACTCATCTGATTTTTTCGAAAAAAATCGCATTTTCCCTTGCGCCCATCTCGAATGTGCGTTATAATATTAAAAGATGATTCAGCCATAAGGAGTCTGCCATGTCCAAACAAGCCAACCGCCTGCCGCGCGTTGCTGCGCTGCACGATCTTTCCTGCTTCGGCCGCTGCGCCCTCACCGTTGTCCTGCCCACGCTGGCCGCGATGGGGATTCAGCCCATTCCCCTCCCCACTGCTCTGCTGTCCACCCATACCGGCGGCTTCACCGACCTCTATTTTGACGATCTGACCCCCGAAATGGAGGCAATCTCTGCACATTGGCAGACGCTGGGGCTGGATTTCGAGGCTATTTATATCGGCTTCCTCGGCAGTGCACCGCAGATCGATGTGGTCGAGCGCTTTATCGATCAGTTCCGCGCCGGTTCGCTTGTCCTGATCGACCCCGTCATGGGGGACGACGGCCTGCTCTACTCCACCTACACGCTTGAGATGGTCGGACGTGTGCGGGAACTCTGCGCCCACGCCGATCTGATCACGCCCAATCTGACCGAAGCCTGCTTCCTGCTTGACGAGCCCTGGCGCGACATTTCCGCCATGCCGGCAGAGGAGGCCAGCGCGTGGGGTAACGAGCTGCTTGAGCGCCTGTTGGGCTTGGGCGCCGGCGCGGTCGTCCTGACCGGCCTGCAGAAGGGCGCGAGCATCAGCGTCAGCGGCGCCATCGGTGATGCGCGGTTTACCTGCACCCACCCGTATATCCATGCCGGCTACCCCGGCACGGGCGATCTGTTTGCCTCGGTCCTGCTGGGGCATCTGCTCAAAGCCGGCCGCATGACAGCTGACACCCTCCGTACCGCGGCGGACCTTGCGGCGCGCTTCACCGGAAGCGCCATCACCCACACCCTGCACGCCAACACCCCGGTCCGAGATGGTGTGCTGTTTGAAGCCATTCTGCACGAGCTCTTTCCCTGCGCCGAACCCGCGCAGGACACGCACTAAACTTAACCGGAGAAACCTCTAACCGGATAAAACAGCGCCTTGCCGCATGGCAAGGCGCTGTTTTTCGGTACTCAGATCTTCATTTTTCCGCTGTATTCGAGCAGCTTGATGAAGAGGCCGCCCTGTACGGTGCGATTCTGGAACCCTCTCTGCTCAGCCGTGAGCGTCCAATACCAGTCGGTCATGGGGACGCGGGAGGTGCTCTTGTGATAAGCCAGCCAAAGCGGTTCGATCAACTCGGCAAAATCGTCACGGTCCTCGGCCAGCGTGGCCACCCAGACCAGCCAATCCGACTTGGTGTAGGTGGAGCGGTTATCCAGCGGCAGGCCGTAAGGATTCATCTTCCGACGATAGGATGCGACCTCGGCGGCGATCACCTCGGGCGCCATCACGCCGGTGCCAAAGAGCTTATCCCAGACGATGTTATACTTCATCGAGAAGCTGCCCGGACGGTCGAAGGCCAGCCGGTAGCTTCCATCGCCATTGGCGGCACGCACCGCCCAGTCGGCGGCCAGCTCACGCGCCTCAGCCAGACAAGCCTCGCCCGCCTCCGCGCGGCCGAGCATCCGGTAGAGGATGCCCAAGCTGGCGATACCCATGATGGCCTTGAGGGTCAGATTGCAGTTGTGGGCAAGGTGGCCTGCGAAGTCATCGGTGCACAGCTGGTGCTCGGGATCGCGGCCGTTGGCACGCAGGTATCCCACCCACTGCTCAAGCTCAGGCAGGTGCTCGGCCGCAAAGGAGACATCCCCCAGCGCAACCGCTGTCGCCGCCTCGATGATCAGCATATTGCCGCACTCCTCGACCGGCATCTGGTATTTCAGTTCGGTGCCATGATAGCGCTGACCGCAGACGGTGGGGTAGCGGCCGGCATCATGCGGCGCGAAATCATAGGGCCAGTCGTCACTGCGGGCATAGCGGTAGATCGGCCGCAGCATGCCGTGCACGAGCGCGGGATTGTAAAGCAGGAAGAGCGGAATGGAGGGATAGCTGACGTCCACCGTCGCGGCACAGCCGTTCGAGAAGCACTCCTTCGAGATGTAGAGCAGTTCCCCTTCGGGCGTAACGGCGATCTTGTGCGCGCCCAGCACCTGACGAAGCGAGAGCAGGAGCATCTCGGCATACTTCTCTCCGCCGGCGCGGGTAGCATCGATAAAAAGGCGGTCGGAGAAGGCCGCACAGCGGGCCAGCGTATCGGCATAGTCGGCGTAAGCGGCTGCGATCACGTCCTCGATCTTGGCGCCGCCGCGGTTCCACCAGCTGGGCAGATGCTCGCCAAAGTAGTTGATCGACTTGATATCATCATAAGCCAGCGCGATCAGGAGTGTGCCGTCAACATCGGCGGTCAGCGTAAGGGCGGTCATGCCCTCGGCCTGCCCGGCCTTCACCTCTGCGCCGCGCGCGGCGAGATAGAAGTATCCCCAATCGATGCGCAGATTATCGCCGTCCTTGGCCAGAATCGGCTGCGCAGCCGAACCCATCCGGCCGGCGGCCAGATCACCGATGACAAGCAGTTCGGTCACAACCTGATCCTGCCCCTCAACGTCAAGGCAGATCTGTTCGGCGACGGAAAGCGCGGCGGTGACGGCGTGTGTCCTGCCGTCGGTCGGCTTAACCGTGAGCGCCAGGTAGCTGACCGGGCGGGAGAGCAGATCGAGATCATCAGGCAGCATCGGCGTCGTAAAGCGGGCGGTCAGTTCGATGCCGGCGCCGGCAAAGGTATAGGTCGAAGAGAATGCCTCGCAGTCGCGGCCGGTCTGGGCCAGAGCGGGCAGGTCGCCGCCCCCCATGAAGCGATAGGCCGTGCCGTCAACCGTCACACTGCCGCGCATGAGCATCGGCTTGCCGGTCCAATGGCAGGTGTCGGCATCGGTCAGGCAATCGGCAGCTGACCAGACACTGAAGTAGGGGTCAACGGTAATCAACGGGACAGAAGGGGGTCTGAGTCTCATCGGTAGGTCTCCTTTCGGCATGCAGCACGGTTTTTCTCAGTGTAGCACACGGGGGATGCTTTGTCAAGGCGTCCCGGGGAGATTTCGGTCATTGACAAAAAAATACCCCCGGAATGCGCATTTATTTCGCATACCGAGGGGTATTTTTTGTTCACTTCACCGCGCTCACTCGCACTTGGCCAGATAAGCCTTCTGTGCATCGCTGAGCACGTCGATACCGGCGCCGAGCGCCGCAGCCTTGATGGCGGCAACCTCAAGATCGATCTCGCGCGGAACGGCATACACTTTCTTTTCGAGCGTGCCGCGTGTCTTGGCAAGGTACTCGAGACTCTTGGCCTGGATGGCAAAGCTCATGTCCATAATCTCCGCCGGGTGGCCATTGCCGGCGGCGAGGTTGACAAGGCGTCCCTCGGCCAGCAGGTTGAGGATGCGGCCGTCGGGCATATGATAGCCGGTGATATTGGGCTTGCGCTCCCACACCGTATCGGCCATCGCGGCCAGTGCACACTTATCGACCTCAACATCGAAGTGGCCGCTGTTGGCCAGCAGAACGCCGTCCTTCATCACAGCAAAATGTTCGCGTCGGATGACATCGCAACAGCCGGTGACGGTAATGAAGAGATCGCCTAAGGGCGCAGCTTCGTCCATCGTCTTGACGGTGATGCCGTCCATGACCGCCTCGATCGCCTTGACGGGATCAATCTCAGTGACGATGACCACCGCACCCATCCCCTTGGCGCGCATGGCAATGCCCTTGCCGCACCAGCCGTAGCCGGCGATGACAACCGTCTTACCGGCAATCATCAGATTGGTGGTGTTCATAATGCCGTCCAGCGTCGACTGGCCGGTGCCGTAGCGGTTGTCGAAGAGATGTTTGCAATCGGCGTCGTTGACGTCGATCATGGTGTAATCGAGCTGGCCTGCCGCCTGACGGGCAAAGAGGCGGTGGATACCGGTGGTGGTCTCCTCGGCGCCGCCGATGAGATTGCGGCCGTAGGCGCGGCACTCGCCGTGCAGAAGCGACGTCAGGTCGCCGCCGTCATCGATCATCAGGTCGGGCACAATCGAGAGGGTCTTCTTGAGGTGCTCGGTATACTGCTCGGTGGTGACCCCGCGGTAAGCGTTGACGGTGAAACCCTCGGCGGCAAGTGCGGCGGCTACGTCGTCCTGGGTCGAGAGCGGATTGCAGCCGGTGACGGCAACCTCGGCGCCGCCGTTGCGCAGGACCTTGGCCAGATAGGCCGTCTTGGCCTCAAGATGGATGGACATAGAAATTTTCAGTCCGGCGAAGGGCTGGGTCTTGATGAACTCCTGCTCGATGCGGGAGAGGACGGGCATATAACTGCGTACCCAATCGATTTTGTCCTTGCCCGATTTGGCAAGGTTGATGTCTTTGATGTCGTTCATGGTATTTCTCCTTGCGTTCTGTTCTGCTTCTATTATAGCGAAATCGCGCGCAAAAGTCAAGGAAAAACCGGAATTTGCGGCATCATCTCCGCTTCGGCGGCGCTTTTTCCTCGGTCGGGGCAGCCTTGAGCTGAGGGATGAATTTTCGGGCAAAGATCCCGTGGTTGCGGCCGATGATATAGAGATACCCGATGACCGAAAAAGCAACGGCACCGATGCAGTTGACAATAAGATCCTTCATGGTGTCATACACCCCGATATCGAGATAACCGCCGTCGATGACCAACTGCGCGGCCTGCCCGCCCTCGGTGTAGTTTACGACAGTTGAGGTGATCCCGCCCAGCCGAACCGGATCGTTGATGCCGGCGGGATTGAGCGCCACGGAGGAGAGGCTCTGCACCAGGTAATCCTTCTGCATATCGGTGGAGGTCAGCGAATCCATGGCAAACTCAAAGAACTCCCAAACCACGCCTACCGTCATCGAAAAGCAGAAGGCCACAAAGGCCACGAAGATGGGCGAAAGGCTGAAATGGAACATGGGCGAGCGATTGAGCACATCGATCAGCGCAAAGCCGATGGCGGCCATCAAAAATCCGTTGATGGTGTGCAGCATGCTGTCCCACCAGGGAACATAGGTGTAGAAACTGCCGATTTCGCCCAGGATTTCAGCCGCAAAGATGAAAAGCAGGATGATGCTCTCCAGCACATTCGGCAATTCAATGTTGAAGCGGCGGCCGAAGAAGCGCGGGATGTTGAAGAGCAGCAGAGTCAGCGCACAGAGGAAAACAGCATAATAATCCCGCCGCAAGAATCGCGCCACCATGACCACGATCACCAGCACAACCAAAACCAGATAAATGGCTCCCCGCCCCGATTTGCCCAGCGGCCGGGCAGTCTTTTTTCGCATGATCGATTCATCCTTTCGTTTCCGTATCAAACAAGCACAGTATAGCGCACAATCATGGTGCAGATAAGGCTATTTTGTGAACATTTTTATTCTTCCCCAAAAACAAAAAATCACGCCTCAAAGAGGCGTGATTGGGGTTGAAACTCAGTTTACTTTGAACAGACGGACATCGTCAAGATAGACATTGCCCGCGGTCTCTGCGGTAAAGCAGAAGCCAATCTGCTCAACGTTGGCCAGCGAAGAATTGAGCAGGCCGATCGAGGCGAAATCAAGCGTGATCTTGCTCCAATCACCGCCAGCCGCGATCTGCACAGCATCACCGGCATAACGCTGGCCGTTGATCAGCAGCGCCTCAAAGGTCAGCGCACCGGCGGTGGCGTTCTTGACCATAAAGCTGATGCTGTTGTAGCGGCGGTAGCTGGTGTCCACGTCATAGAACGCAACGTCGGTCTTGGTCGCCGTCAGGCCGATCAGCTTGGGGCCGACGCTAAAGCTTTCCGCCTGCACATTCATCTGCAGGGAGGCGTTGCCCTGATACTTCTCGGTCTTGTTGTGCGAAAGCTCGACCTTACCCTCGTGGATCGTCCAGGCATCGTAGTATATACCGAAATGCCCGCCGCGGCTGGTCAGGTGGAAGATCTGCTCCAGATCGCAGTCAGCCCACTGCTCGATGGTGGTGTGGACAACACGCTCCGGCAGCTCGCCCAACAGGCAGGGGGCAGCGGCGTAGATGACCTTGTCA
>JAFWBJ010000146.1 GCA_017507145.1 Clostridia bacterium
GTCATCGGTCAGGGGCAGTACACAGACCGCACCCTTGTGCCGAACGATTTCACGGCAGGCCTCCTGCCCGTTGGGCAGCTCCACCGCATAGCGGTGCAATTCCACCACACGGCCGGCGTAGATCAGCTCATCGGTCAGCATCTTCTCATGGAGTTGTTCCATCGGCTCATCCTTTCCAAAACAAAACTTAGACATCTTACATTATAATACAAATTAGAGGATAAGTCAATCATTTCTCCCGAAAAAGTGGGGCGGGAAAAAGCAAATCGCGGGAAAATGCGCGGGTTTGTGGTGATCGGCAGCTTTTTGCTCTCCTGCTCTTGCAATTCCATCAAAATTATGCTACAATACGAAAAAGTCTATTCCGGAGGTTTTCTTATGCTTGACGAACAGTTTTCCCGCTCGGCCGCCCTTCTGGGCGAGGAAGGCGTGGCACGCCTGCTCTCAGCGCGTGTCGCGGTGTTCGGCGTGGGCGGTGTGGGCGGCTATGTCTGCGAAGCGCTGGCGCGCAGCGGGGTGGGGGCGATGGCGCTTTTTGATCATGATGTCGTCTCGCGCTCCAACCTCAACCGCCAGATCATTGCCCTCCACTCCACCGTTGGCCGTCCCAAGGTCGAGGTCATGCGCGAGCGAATTCTGGACATCAATCCGCGTGCCGAGGTTGAGGCCAACCAGATGTTTTACACGCCGGAACTGGCGGACAGCGTGGATCTTTCCCAATACGATTATATTGCTGACTGCATTGATACCGTCTCGGCCAAGGTCGAGCTGATCTGCCGTGCGCGTGCGGCGGGGGTGCCCATCATTTCGGCGATGGGGGCGGGCAACAAGCTTGATCCCACCCGCTTCACCGTGACTGATCTGGCCAAAACCGAAGGCTGTCCGCTGGCGCGTGTGATGCGTCAGACTCTGCGCAAGCGCGGTATTACCCACCTGCCGGTTGTCTTCTCCCCCGAGCCGCCCGCACAGGTCTCGCTTCCGGCCGAGGATGGCCGGCGCAGCACACCGGGCAGCGTGGCCTTTGTTCCCTCTGCCGCGGGTTTGGCCATGGCAGGGGAAATCGTGCGCACCCTTGCCGCAGGTGTGGGCAAGGCATAACGCCCTGCCATCCATCGGCCTGCTGCGGCCAGCACATAAAAACACCGAGGCATCACGATGCCTCGGTGTTTTTGAAATTGATTAGTCGACATCCTCAAATACCTGCTCGGGGCGCTGATTGAGGACTTCGGGATTTTGAATCAGCTTCTTGAGAATCTTGAGTGCGGAAGCGTAGTAATATCCGTCGCAGATACGTTCGTCGGTGACGGCTTTGAGATCAACGAAGCGGCGGCGGTGTACGATGCCATCGCGGTCGATGGAATTGACGGTGTATTTGTTGCCATAGGCGAGGAAGACCGGCAGATTGCCGAAATCATAGATGTGGTGGTAGATGGGCTTGATGCCGAGCGAACCCATGCTGGTGATGATCATCGACCCGTGGAAGGGGCTGACATTCGTGAGGACACGGGGCAGCCAGCCGACATAGTCCAGCGCGAACAGAAGCCAAACGATGAACCGCAGCACAAATCCGGGGAAGGAGATGAGTACCTTGGCCACCGTATCAAAGAAGGTCTCGCCTTCAACCTTGGTCGCTTCTTCTACCGTGCGGTTAAAAATCTCGTAGACCTCATCGACGGTAGCATCGGGGGGGAAGACCACCTTGATCATGGTATCGCGGCCCTCCAGTGACATTTCCTTCTTGACCGCCATGACAATCTCAATGTTGTTGCGTGCGAAGATCTTCTGGCCGCTGACGAAACGGTTGACACCGGGACGCTGGGCAATCATGCGGACATAGGCGGCGAGAATGATGTGCAGCAGAGAAAAATTGGTCATGCCTTCTTTGACCTTGACACGCACCATCTTGTCGGCCTCGGTAATGTCAAGGTTGTCGGCAAAGGTGTTCTGTGCGTCAGAACGGCGCTTCATGATATAGGGCATAACCCGCTGCATGGGGGGAAGGGTACGCAGACGTCTGCCGTCCTTGCGGTCGCCGAAGCGGCGCTTGCGGTTCTTTTTCGGTTGATTCTGGCTCATATCCTTTTACCTCGCAGATGTTGATCACGATACGACGCGACATGATTGGCTTTATTATAGAAGATTTTGTCGAAAAAATCAAGAGGTAAGGCGAAAAAAACTGTATTTTCCCCAAAAAACTGCTCTGGATTGCGGCAGGCATTGACAATTTGCGGCATTTGTGTTAAACTGAAGTGAACAATCGGAGGTGATGAAGATGAAGAACAGATGTCTGCGCAGAACGGCGCTTTGGCTGGCCATCCTGCTGACCGCGCTGACTCTATTCAGCGGCTGCGGAATGCTGCAGGAATGGGTCGCACCCTATGAAAAGGAACTGGGCGAGCTTGGCGGAGCCCTGTTTGATGTCCTGCTTGAACCGACAGATGAGGCGACGGTCTCTGCCGAACCCGAAACGGGGCCTCCCGCGATTGCCCGTGACGGAAGTTACACCACCAAAGAGGACGTTGCGCGCTATCTGAAAACCTACGGCGAGCTCCCCCAAAACTATTTGACCAAAGAAGAGGCAAGAGCGCTTGGCTGGGTCAGCAGCAAAGGGAATCTGCACGAGGTCGCGCCGGGTAAGAGCATTGGCGGTGATGTTTTCGGCAACTACGAGGGCCTTCTGCCCAAGGCGGCCGGGCGAGTCTATTACGAGTGCGATATCGACTACACCGGCGGGACCCGCGGTGCAAAGCGAATCGTCTTTTCCAACGACGGGCTGATTTTTTACACTGATGACCATTACGAAAGCTTCACGGAGATCAAATAACCATGGAAATTCTGATTAAGTACCATCACCCCGAACTTGAACGCATCGAAAAGCTGGCAGTCGGCGACTGGATCGACTTGCGCGCCGCGGAGAACGTTACGCTGAAGGCCGGCGACTTCCGCATTATTTCGCTTGGCGTCTCGATGCGCCTGCCCGACGGCTATGAGGCGCACCTGGTGCCGCGCAGCTCTACCTTCAAGAAGTGGGGCATTATCCAGGTCAACCATATGGGTATCATCGACAACAGCTATTCGGGCGACGGTGACGTCTGGGGCATGGCTGTGCTGGCCATGCGCGATACCGAGATCCACCGCAACGACCGCATCTGCCAGTTCCGCATTGTCGAGCGGATGCCGGCCGTTACCTTCCGCGAGGTCGACCACCTCGGCGGCGCTGACCGCGGCGGCTTTGGCAGTACCGGAAGCAACTGATTGACGCAAAAACCCCCGTCCGCCAATGGCGGACGGGGGTTTTCTATGCTCAGCGCTCAGCCTTCTTCGCGGAAATCTTCGGCGAGCTGAGAGATCAGCTTTGCGGTACCATCAATGCCGAGCAGGGAACTGTCGAGTGAAACATGGTAGTTGTCAAACTTACCCCATTTCTGGCCGGTGTAGAAATTATAGTAGTTGGCGCGGCGCTTGTCGGTCTTGAGGATCAGGCTGCGCGCATCTGCATCCGAGAGGGAATGGCGCTCGGCCACACGGCGGATGCGCACCTCCAGCGGAGCATAGATGAAGACGCTGATGCGCCGCGGGTTTTCGCGCAGGACATAATCAGCACTGCGCCCCACGATGACGCAGGAGTTTTCCTTGGCGAGATTCTTGATGATGTCGCACTGGGTGATGAACAGGCGGTCGTTGATGGGAATATCGTAGCTGACGGCCGCACCGCTGCTGTAAATATTCGAGCCCATGGCGAGGGTATACAGCAGGCTGTTGGTGGCCTTTTCGTCAACAGAGTGGAGGATATTGGTGTTGAGGCCGCTTTTTTGCGCCGCAAGCGTGATCAGCTCTCTGTCGTAGGAGGGGATGTCGAGCAGCTTGGCGACCTTTTCGCCGATCTCTCGACCGCCGCTTCCGTACTGACGGGCGATGGTTATGATAACTCTTTCGTTCATATCGGGCATTCTCCTTTTCTGCCGGATTGGGATGTTGGTATTATTTTATCACAAAAA
>JAFWBJ010000147.1 GCA_017507145.1 Clostridia bacterium
GGTAGGGGGTTTGGGGGGAGGGGCGCTTTTTTAAAAAAGCGCCCCTCCCCCCAAGGTCTCAATTATTCCTCGTCCTTCTTCTTGCCGCGGGCAAGCGTGCCGCGGTCTTCGGGGAAGATGACGATTTTGCGGTTGTTGTCGGTGCCGACCGAGTTGGTCGAAACACCGTCGATGAGCTGTACCTCCGAGTGGATGATGCGGCGCTCATAGGGATTCATCGGCTCAAGCATGATGCTCTTGCCGTACTTGAGCACGGCCTCAGCCTTGCGGCGGGCGAGTGCGCGCAGGGTCTCCTCGCGCTTCGCGCGGTAATTCTCAACGTCAACGGTGACCTTAACATAGTCACGCTTGTCGACGCCGCGCTTCTTGTTCACGGCAAGGTTGGTCAGGTACTGCAGCGAATCGAGCGTATCGCCGTGGTGGCCGATCAGCACGCCGGCAGCATCGCCCACGATGCTGATGCAGCGCTCGTTGGCCGAGGGCGCGACGGCCGTGACCTGCACGTCCAGCTCCATGTTGCGCAGCAGGGTGCGGATGAAGCGCAGAGCGGGATCATCTTCGGAAACAGGAGCAGCATCAGCGGCAGGAGCAGTCTCGGCAGCCGCAGGAGCGGGCTCGGCAGCCGGCTCAGCCTCGGGCGCTGCGTAGCTTGCCTGCACGCGAGCCGGCTGTGCGCCGATGCCAAACAGGCCGCGCTTGGGCTCGTCCAGTACAGTATAAGTCAGGGCATCAGCCGAGGGAGCGCCCAGCTCTTTGCAGGCAAGGGCAAGTGCTTCCTCAACCGTCTTGGCCGTGACGATTGTTTCATGTTTGACGTTCATGTTGATGTCCTTTTCGGTTAAGATTTGGTTTTGTCGTCCTTGGCGCGGTCGTCCTCCTTGAGGGGAGCGGGCGCGATCGGACCGGTTTTTTCCTTCGTCTCGGCAGCGGCCGGCTTGTCCGTGTAGCGGTCCTCCATGCGGCTGACCACCGAATCTGCATAATCTTCATCATCGATGTGATGCAGCGAGCGTGCCTTCTCCTGCTTCTTGCGCTGGCGGTTGGAGAGGTTGACCTCTGCCTCAGCGGCGCGCATCTCTTCCTCAGAGATAACCGGAATCGGCATCAGCTTGGCAATCAGAATCTGCTTGCCGACCGTGATGATATTCTTGAACATCCAGTACACACCGATGGCACCGGGAACAATGAAGGCGATATAGACGCTCATCAGCGGCATCATGAAATCCATCATGGCGTTGGAGCAGCCGGCAGACTTGTCGTTCTCGGCGGTGGTGGGCTGGTAGGTCAGCTTGCGGGTGATCTTGGAGCTGAAGAAGGAAAGCAGGAAAGTCAGAACGGGGATAAGCAGCAGCCAGGCAGCCGGGCCTATGGGACTCAGGCTGTCAAAGCTTGGGGTCTGTGCCAGGTCGATGACCCCGAGGAAATTAAAGTTCGGCAGGTCGGCATCCGAGGTGATTTTCTCGGCAAAGCCCTCGATCGAATGAAAAATGTCAAAATTGCCGTACTTCTCATAATACTGGCGAAGGACGTTGACATGTTCGATCGAATAGTCGCCTCGCTGGGTAACCTCTGTGATGTTCAGCCCCCAACTCGCAATGTTCTCGGAAATAAAGGTCGCCAGTTCGGTGACGGCCTGCTTAGAGAGCTGACAGATATAGCGAAGAGGGTTGACGACCACGTTATAGAGGGCGATGATGATCGGAATAAAAAGGATACCTCGCGTGCGGTGTCGGTCATAGAAAGCAGATTTGATTATCCCGTGTTCGTCAAGCCCTCGAGCGCAGGCTCGAGCGTCGGCGTAAGCTTTGCGGATGATTTCGAGGGTCTTAAGGAGGCTCTTTACAGTGCATCAAAATATGAAAACAGCATAATCGTTGAAAAGAAGATAACCGGAAGAGAGCTTACGGTCGGAGTTATAGACGGA
>JAFWBJ010000148.1 GCA_017507145.1 Clostridia bacterium
ATTCATCTGCTGCGCGACCGCAACCTTGAGCTCTGCAATTACATCCTCAGCCATCCCGTGCCGCAAAATTAAGCCGATTCACGCTCCGCAAAGAAAGGATTGCCATGAAAAAAATTTCCGCCCTTCTGCTGATTCTGCTTCTCACCCTGACCGCACTGACTGCCTGTGCCGAAAAGACGATTACCGAGCCTGCTGCGCTTGCTGAAGCGCTGGCCGCCGCCGACATTTACAGTACTGAGATCTATCCGCTGGACAAAAGCCTCGTCGGCCAGATTTTCGCCATCACGGGCGCATATACGGAAGCCTATGCCCACGCGTCGGCGGGTGATGCGGCGGACGAGCTTCTGGTCATCGTCGCGGAAGACGAACCGGGCGCCGAGGCACTGCTCACACAGCTGGAGAAACACATGGCCGATTTCAGCGCGCTCTACGCGACCTACGCGGCCGATCAGTGTCCCCGCATTGAAGGTGCGCTGCTGATGCGTGTCGGCGCCGTGGTGGTCTGGTGCGTCAGCGATGATACCGACGCCGCAAAGCAGATTGTCCAGAATTACATGAAATAACCCCAAGGGCGCGGATATGCGCCCTTTTCTTTGCTTTCGGGGATTTTTTTGCGTTTTCCCCTTGCAAAATGGAAAAAAACGTGGTATACTGTATAAGATAACAGCATAGATGAAGTTTGCCGCCGCAGAAGGCGTATGCAGAGAGGGTCTGGCCGCTGAAAAGACCTTGCGTACTGCGGTGTGCGTTTCGCTTCGGAGCTGTGCGGGGGAAGGTCGGCTGTACCGATCGGTAGTCTGCACCGGGTGGTTCCGTTACTGACCGTCAAAGTGTTGGCTTTGTGTCAAAAACCGGGTGGTACCGCGGGTCGCAGATGCGTCTCGTCCTGATTTCGATCGGGACGGGGCTTTTTTTGTGTCCGGCCGCCGGTTCAGACACCATTGATGCACCAACGAGTGCGATAAAGAAAGGATAGTTTTATGAGAGACACACTTGAGCGTATCCGGCAGGAAGCGATGGAACAGCTGGCTTCCCCCGATGCCGATCTTGAGCAAATCCGCATCCGTTACCTCGGCAAAAAGGGTGAGCTGACCGCCGTTCTGCGCGGCATGGGTAAGCTGACCGCCGAGGAGCGCCCCGTCATCGGTCAGCTGGCCAACGAGGTCCGCGCCGACATTGAAGCCGCCATCGCTGCGCAGGGCGAGAAAGCCGCTGCCGCAGCCCTGGAAAAGAAGCTGGCAACCGAGCGCATCGACGTGACCATGCCCGGCCGCGCCCCCGCCATCGGCCAGCGCCATCCGCTTGCCATTGTCCAGCGCGACATGGAGGAGATCTTCATCGGTATGGGCTTCCAGATCGCCGAAGGTCCTGAGGTGGAGTACGACTACTACAACTTCCAGGCGCTGAACATTCCCGAAAACCATCCCGCCCGCGACACGCAGGACACCTTCTACATCACCGAGAACATCCTGCTCCGCTCCCAGACCTCGCCCGTTCAGGTGCGCGTCATGGAGAAGCAGCGCCCGCCGATCCGCGTGATCTCCCCCGGCCGCGTCTACCGCTCCGATGCCGTTGATGCCACCCACTCGCCCCTCTTCCATCAGATGGAGGGCCTCGTTGTGGACAAGGGCATCACGATGGGAGACCTCAAGGGTATGCTCGAGCTCTTCGCCAAGCAGATGTTCGGCGAGGAGACCCGCATCCGCTTCCGCCCGCACCACTTCCCGTTCACCGAGCCGTCGGCTGAGGTTGACGTTTCCTGCTTTGCCTGCGGCGGCAAGGGCTGCCGTCTGTGCAAGGGCGAGGGCTGGATCGAGATTCTCGGTGCCGGCATGGTGCATCCCAATGTCCTGCGCAACTGTAATGTTGATCCTGAGGAATACTCGGGCTTCGCATTTGGTATGGGTATCGAGCGCGTCACGATGCTCAAGTACCACATCGACGATATGCGCCTGCTCTACGAAAACGATGTCCGCTTCCTGAGCCAGTTCTGAGGAGGCCGGCGATGCAGCGCGTGAAAGAAACCCTGAAAACCTACTTCTGGCTCACCCTTGGCACCCTGCTTGTCGTGATCGGCGTCTACTTTTTCAAATTTCCCAACAATTTCTCCACCGGCGGTGTGACCGGTATCTCGATTATTCTCGGCCATCTGCTCCCCTCACCGGTGCTCTCGCCGGGTAACCTGGTGCTCATCATCAACATGGCACTGCTGATCGTCGGCTTTGTCTTTGTCGGGCGCGAGTTCGGTTTTAAGACGGTATACTGCAGTATGCTGATGTCGCTGGCGCTCAGCGGGCTGGAGATCATCTGCCCCATGGCCGCCCCCTTCACCGACCAGCCGCTGCTTGAGCTGATCTACGCGATCCTCTTCCCGGCGGTCGGATCGGCCATCCTCTTCAATCTGAAGGCAAGCACCGGCGGCACCGACATTGTGGCGATGCTGATTCGCAAGTACACCGGTCTTGAGACGGGGCGCGCACTGATGGTGGCTGACGTGGTGATCGTCCTGGCGACGGCGCTGGTCTTCGGCATCCGTACCGGTCTCTTCGCCACGCTGGGTCTGCTGGCCAAGGCGCTGGTCGTCGATTCGGTCATCGAGAGCATCAATCTCTCAAAGTACTTCATCATCGTTACCCAGAAACCCGATCAGCTCTGCGACTTTGTCCGCGACAAACTCAATCGCGCAGCAACAATCTGGGAAGGTGAGGGCAGTTACACGCATCAGAAAAAATACGTTCTGCTGGTTGCGATGAACCGCGCACAGGCCACACAGCTGCGCAGCTATGTGAAGGAAATCGATCCCGCTGCGTTTATCCTGATCTCCAATACCAGCGATATCATCGGCAAGGGCTTCCGCGCTTTGAATTAAGGCATGGGGATTGGCCCCCACCGGAGAAACTTTTTGAAAATAGTTTCTCCGGACTCTTCAAAAACTTCCCCACAACTGTTTAGATTCTGGTTGTACTAAATTTGATAAGTCCGAAAGGAACGATAGAATATGAATCTCTCCAGAAAATGGCTGGCCGATTTTGTTGACGTCAGCGACATTGAAAACAAGGCTTACTGCGACCGAATGACCGACACCGGCTCCAAGGTCGAGGGCTTCGAGGTGCTGGGCGAGGACATCGAGAATGTCGTCGTCGGCCGCATCACGACGATTACACCCCACGAAAACTCCGATCACCTCCAGATTTGCATGCTGAACGTCGGCGCAACCGAAGAGGTGCAGATCGTTACCGGTGCGCAAAACGTCTTCCCCGGCGCGATCGTCCCGGTAGCACTGGCGCCCGCCAAGCTGCCTGGCGGCGTGGTCATCAAAGCCGGCAAGCTGCGCGGCGTGGCATCGAACGGTATGCTCTGCTCGATCGGCGAGCTGAACCTGACGCTGCACGACATGCCCGACGCCATCGAGGACGGCATTCTGATCCTCGATGAGTCCTTCGCCGACAAGATCGGCACCGATATCCGCGAGGCGCTGATGCTGAGCGACTCGGTCGTCGAGTTTGAGATCACCTCCAACCGTCCCGACTGTCTGTCCGTCATCGGTCTGGCACGCGAGACCGCGGTTTCCTTTGACCGTGCACTGAGCATTCCGACGCCGTCCGTCAAGGGTGTCGGCGACGGCGACACCGTCACCAACCACATCAATGTGACCATCGACGAGCCTACCCTCTGCCCGCGCTATACTGCGCGCGTCGTCAAAAACGTCAAGATCGCCCCCTCGCCGCTGTGGCTGCGCATGCGCCTGCGCGCATCGGGCGTTCGTCCCATCAACAACATCGTTGACATCACCAACTACGTCATGCTTGAATACGGCCAGCCGATGCACGCCTTTGACTACGCCTGCCTCGACGGCAGTGAGATCCATGTCCGCCGTGCTGCGGCCGGTGAGCAGTTCATGTCGCTTGACGATCAGCCGCACACCCTGGATGAGTCGATGCTGGTCATCGCGGACCACAATAAGGCGGTCGCTCTGGCCGGTGTCATGGGCGGCGCGAACAGCGAGATCACCGAGAAGACGGCCACTGTTGTCTTTGAGAGCGCCAACTTCATGGGCGCATCGGTCCGCGTGACGGCCAAGAAGCAGGGTATGCGCACCGAGAGTTCGGCCCGCTTTGAGAAGGGGCTTGACCCCGAAAACACCCTGCCCGCCATCCAGCGCGCCTGCGAGCTGGTCGAGCTGCTGGGCGCCGGTGACGTTGTTGACGGCATCATCGACCTCTACCCCGGCAAAACCGAGCCCACCGTTCTGCCGCTTGAGCCCGAGAAGATCAACCGCTTTCTCGGCGTGAACCTCGATGGCGAGTACATGACTAAGGTTCTGCGCGACCTCGCGTTCGATGTACAGGGCGACAAAGTCATTGTTCCCTCCTTCCGCGCCGATGTGGTCAGCATGGCTGACATCGCCGAGGAGATCATCCGCATCTACGGCTACAATGCCATCGAGTCCACCGCCATTTTTGCCGGCATCTCGCAGGGTATGCGTACCCCCGCGCAGGCTTACGAAGTTGAACTGCACGACGCGCTGGTCGGGATGGGGCTCTATCAGATCGAAACCTTCTCCTTTATCAGCCCGAAGTTCTACGACCGCATCGGTCTGCCGGCCGACAGTGCGCTGCGCCGCTCAGTCGTGATCTCGAATCCGCTTGGTGAGGATACTTCGGTCATGCGGACCACCGCCCTGCCCTCGATGCTCGACGTGCTGGCGCGCAACAAGAATTTCGCCAACGAGAGCGCCGCGCTCTACGAGATGGCGACCATTTACCTCCCGCACGAGGCCGAAAACGAGCTGCCCGACGAATGCCGTCAGCTGACGCTCGGTATGTACGGCTCGGGTGTCGATTTCTACACCATCAAGGGCATTTGCGAGAATCTGCTCGCCCTTTCCCGCATTGCCGGCGCGCGCTATGTCGCCTGCACCGACAATCCGACCTTCCACCCCGGCCGCTGCGCGAAGATCGTGCTGGCCGACGGCGCTGAGGCCGGCATCCTCGGCGAGGTGCATCCCTCCGTGGCCGCAACCTATGGCCTTGACAGCGGCACGCTGATCGCCGCGCTCGACTTTGCCGTCCTCTTCGCACACCGCAGCGTCGAGATCGAGTACAAACCCCTGCCGAAGTTCCCCGCATCGACCCGCGACTTCTCCTTCGTCTGCGAAGAAGCACTCGAGGTCGGTCATATCGAAGACGTCATGACCCGCGCCGGCGGCAAGCTGGTCGAGGGCATTCGCCTCTTCGACATCTACCGCGGCCCGCAGGTGGGCGAGGGCAAGAAGAGCGTCTCGATGCGCGTCACCCTCCGCGCCGCCGACCGCACGCTCACCGTCGAGGAATGCGACAAGGCAGCCGCTAAAATCGTCGCCGCGCTCGACCGTGAGCTTGGGCTGAAGCTGAGAGGATAAGACCTTGGGGCGCTGCCCCAAACCCCGCTGGGGGCGCCTTTTGAGAAAGGCTCCCCCAGACCCCCGCGAAAACTTTCATAAAAAAAGATGACCTTTGTGCCAATCAAATTTGATGTGCACAAAGGTCATTTCTTATGTTGGGAAGTTTTTGAGGATTCTTAAGGGCCTTTTTTCAAAAAGGCCCTTAAGTAGGGGCTTGGGGACAACGTCCCCAAGGTCTTACTGATACCCCTCTGCCAGCTTGACAAGCGCTTCCGTGTCGCGGATGCTGATGAGCTGGTCATCGCGGCCGAGGAAGGAGACGCGGTCGAAGTTGGCGTTATAGGGCGTAATCACGAGTTCGGCTTGACGAGGCTCGCCCTGGCTGAAGGTAAAGCTCACCTGCAGGCGCGGGGCAGCAGATTCGGCGGCATCGGGCGCGCTCTCGGCGGTATTCGACTCGGCAGAGAGAGACTGCATGGCCGAGAAGAGGGCGGAGAGGGTGCTGTATTCCACCGTCTCGCCCGAGACGGTGTAGGTGGTCTCACCGGCATGGGAGAGGGTCACGGTCAAGCGCTCAGCGGGCGTTTGGAAGGCGATCTTATTGACGAAATTGTAGTTGACCGGCGCAATCTGCGTGGGCAGGCTGAGCGCACGATCGGGCTCAAGCAGTTCGGGCAGCGCCGGCGACGCGAGCAGATAGATCATCGAAGAGCCCTCCACCGTAGCGTAATAGCATCCGGATACGGGGTCGATACTGCCGATGAGGAGCGTCTTCGTTTGGCTGACATCGGTGCTGGTTTCCACCCCGGTCTCGGGATTGGTGTTCTTGACCGCGGTGCGGTAGCTGACCGTCAGCCGCGCCGGCTGATCGAGCCCATAGGCTGCGGCATCGGCTTCGGCATGGTAGGAAAGGCATTCGCTGAAGGCCAGCGCCGTGATGGCAGAAGAAAGGCTGTTGCCGGCGGCGGTAGAAACGGCGGTCATCGGGTCGTCTGCATTAGCCGCAAACCACTTGAAGGTGTCAGTATAGCAGTCGGGGTTGCCGCTGCCGAAATATGTGTAGGTTCGGCTTGCCTCGCCGCGGGTCAGCGTGACCGAATCGATCTTGCCCGCCGTGATGGCCGGGAGGGTATCGAACGCCAGCAGATCGGTAATGGCATAATGGAAGGCCTCTGCCGTTGCGGCAGGAATCATGTAGACGGTATCGGTCGTCTCCATTGCGGCGTAGTAGCAGCCGTTGTAGCTGTTGTAGTTACCGATGTACAGCGTGTGCGTACCGGTTCCGTCGGTCATCACCACCGTGTTGGAAGGCTGGCTCAGTCCAAAGCTGTTCAGCAGTTCAGCGTCGGGGGCCGCAATGCAGACCGCAGAGGTCAACGGCTGAAGCCCCGATACCATTGCGGCAAAATAAGCACTGTCGAGATTGAGCGTTTGGTCAGCGTCCCAACGCCAGGCATTGTTCTCCAGGCTGAAGGACAGCGTCTCCCCGTCATGCAGGTAGCTGAGGGCAGTCATGGTCTCGACATCCAGCGAAAAGAGGGTATAGGTCTGTGCAGGTGCGGACGTGACGGTGTCCTGCCCTTCCCCGCCCGACTTGACGGCGAGGAAATAGGCACCGATCATCAGGGCGAGTACAGCAAGCAGGGCAATGAGGGTAATGGCCTTTTTTTTCATCAACGGCGTCTCCTTTTCAGCCAGTAAACCGTGCCGAATACGGCAAAGGAAAGCGGAATGATGGCCATGATCACAGTGCCGATGAGGTTGGCCGACAGCTCACTGACGGTCAGCATGCTCTCTTCGATGGCGATCGGCGGCACGGTAATGACCTGTTCGCGCTCACACATCCAGTCGATCATCTGCTGCAGGTAGGCATAGTTTCCGTTCGAAACGTACTGGTTGAAGGTCTCCGTTTGTATCTGCGCACCGGACAGCCAAACCAGCTTGGTCTCGCCGCCGTCCACCGTTTCAGATGCCGCCGCGCCAAGGACAAAGGAACGTTCCTCGGCCCCCTCGGGCTTGAGGGTGGAGACCTTGTCCCCTTCGGGCTGGGTCACGAAGGACTTGGCACTCGTTGTGAAAAGCGGAGACACGTTCAGGCTGCTGCGGACATTCTCCTGCAAGGTCAGGCCGTGCGCTGCGGGAATGAGCACATAGGGATACTGGCTTGCCAGCTCCTGCGTGATCTCATGTGCACCGATCTCGGGAATAATGAAGTACGGGTACTGGAAGTAGCGGTTGCTGCTTCCCTCCATGACCACGCCGGCTTCGGCTTCGATACCGTACTGCGCGGTGATGGCGCGCAGATTCGGGCAGGCGGCCGGGTCAAAGCGGTAGTCGGTCATCAGGAAGAGATGGCCGCCCTGCGCCAGGTATGCGCTGAGCAGAGATGCCTCGTGCTCCTGAAGGTCAGCGGTGGGGGCATTGATCAGAATGCAGTCGGCATCTGCAGGCATCTCGGTCAGCGTCAGCAGGTGCAGCGACTCGAGTGCGAGATTGTTCTGCTTGAGCTGCGTTGCAAGAGTGGCGGGCAGTTCGCTTTCCCCATGGCCGGTCAGCTGATAGATGGTCGGCAGCTTGTCGGTGGTGACAAAATCCAGCGCACCGGTGATGGCAGACTCGCCCGCAAAGCTGAACGAGACACCGGCCGCACCGCCGCTCTGCAGATAGGTCATGTAGTCGGTGATCTCCACCAGATAAATATCGAAATAATCGACCAGCTTGAACCGGCGCTCGCTCTCGACGATAACGCTGTTTTCGCTGACCTCATCGGTCGTGTAGGCATCGAGGAAGGTCGGGTGGGTGGTGGGATCGATTTTCTTGAGCGCGATCAGCGAATTGAGCGAAGAGAAGCGCTCAAGGAAGGTGGTCAGCTGGGCATCCTCACTCGAGGGAGTGGTGATATAGTAGAGTGTGATGGGCTCACGGATGGCCTTGACCGACGTCTCGGTTCCCTCGGTGAGGGTGTATAAATCGTTGGCCGTGGTATCGATGACGGTATATTGCTTGGGCAGTGCACCGACAAAGAGGTTCACGACCACCAGCACGGCCAGCAGAACCAGCGTAATGACTGTGGTGTAGGTACCGGCCTTGGTCTGCCGGCCCCAGAAGGTTTGATTGTTCTTCATTGCATTGTCCTCCCTTCATCAGCTCCAGCGTCTTTTCTCAACCGACTGCATCGAGAGGAAGAGGAAAAAGACGGTGAGCGACAGGTAGTAAACGATCGCACCGACATCGAAGATGCCGAGAATGAAATTGTTGAGGCGGTCGAATACCGACAGCGTGGAGAGCAGATCGGGGAAAAGTCCCTCAAAAGCCGGTCGGTTGAAATAATAGAAGCCCGAGAGCGGCAGGACACACAGAGCGGCCGCGATCAGCGTAACCACCGAATTGCGGGTCAGGAACCAAACGATCAGCGCGAACAGCATGGCACAGACAAGCAGGCCGACAAACGAGGCGATGGCCGTGGTCGGGATCAGCAGAGCAATGCCGTTCATCAGATAGCAGAGCAGGAGCACGCCGAAGGAAAGTACGGCGGCAATGATCTGGCTCTCGGTCAGGGCGGACATGAACATGCAGATGGCGATCAGTGCGGCGCCAAGCAGGAAGAAGGCCAGCAGTGCGCCGTATGCGGCGGCGAAATTCACCGTACCGAAGGCTGACAGGATGATCGGATAGACCGCCATGATGGCCACGGGGATGAGGAAGACGGTCAGCATGGCAAAGAACTTGCCCAGAACGATATCCGACACCCGCAGAGGGAGCGAATAGAGCAGCTGATCAGTGCGCGAATGGCGCTCCTCGGCCAGCGAACGCATGGTCAGGATTGGCATGATGAACAGGAAAACCAGGGTCATATTGCTCAGCGCATACTCAAAGGCAGCGCTTCTTCCTCTGAGATTCAGCGCGGTGACAAAGATACCCGCAAACAGCAGCAGAGCAGCGATGAATATGTAGCCCGACATATTGATGAAATAGGATTTCAGTTCCTTTTTGTAGACGGCAATCATGCTTCATCCTCCTTTTCCTCAACGTCCTCTTCGACACGGTAGCCCGCGGTCGAAAACATCGACGTGTAGGCTTCGCCGCCGTCTTCCGGCGCTTCCGCCGATTCTTCTGCGACTGCTTCAACCGCATCATCCTCGGTCAGGCGCAGGAAGATGTCCTCCAGCGTCGACTCCTCATAGCGCATGGCGATGATCGGCCGGCGCAGTTCGGCCATGGCAAAGAAGATATCATCGCGCGGGTCGGCTTCGCGGTTAGTCTCGAGGGTAAGCTCCAGCACATCGCCGGCGGTCTGCATCATGCTGATGCGCTCGACACCGTCAATGGGCAGCAAGGCCTGCTCGGCCGTTTCGGCATCGCAGCGAATGCTCATATGCAGCTTATTGGTCGGGCTGATCAGCGAATCGAGATTGTCAATGCTCTCGCTGGCAACCAGAACGCCGTTCGAGATGATCATCACATGGTCACAAACCGCCTGCACCTCCTGCAAAATATGGCTGGACAGAATGACCGTTTTGTCCTGCCCAAGCTCGCGAATGAGATCGCGAATCTCGAGAATCTGCTTGGGGTCAAGGCCGACCGTTGGCTCGTCGAGAATGATAACGCGCGGATCGCCCAGCATGGCCTGCGCAATGCCGACGCGCTGCTTGTAGCCCTTGGAGAGGTTGCGGATGAGGCGATTCTGATAGTCGGTTAGGCGGGTCGCTTCGATCACCCCGCGCACTAGAAGGAGCGCTTTTTCGTAATAGATGCCCTTCGCCTCGGCAACGAACATCAGATATTCATAGGGCGTCATGTCAAAATAAAGCGGGGGCTGCTCGGGGAGGTAGCCGATGCAGCGCTTGGCGGCCAGCGGCTCCTCGTAGATGTCATGCCCGTCAATGGTAACCGTTCCCTCGGTTGCCGCCAGACAGCCGGTGATGATATTCATGGTTGTGGATTTTCCCGCACCGTTGGGCCCGAGAAATCCGTAAATATGTCCTTCCTCCACCGTGAAGCTGACCCCCTTGACCGCAAGGTGATCACCGTATTTCTTGGTGAGATTTTTGACTTCAATCACAAAAAAGACCTCCTTCGTCAATCGAACTGGCAGATTGCCGGATAGGAACAGTATACCGGCATTCTGTGTAAAGTGGTTGTTGGAAATATGACGGCTGGGTGAAAAATGCAAATTTTCTCCGCCGATACCGCAGTTTCTCAAGAAAAAGCGGCCTGTGCGCGAGGGATCGACGCAGCAGGCCGCTCTGTATCGCGCTTACTTCGCCGAGAAGGCATAAACCGTTCGGCTGGCAAACGTCTCGCCCGGCTCCAGATAAGCGGGGGTAAAGTTGGGATGATTCATGCTGTCGGGCATCAGTTCAGTCTCAAGGCAGACAGCGTGGTGTGCCTGCTGCGGGTAGCCGCCCTTGAAGGGCACAGGCCCGGTCATCGAGTTTGCGGTATAAAGCTGGATGCAGGGACAGTTGGTCCACACCTGCATCAGACGGCCGCTGCGAGGATCGTACAGTTCACCGCGCAGAACAGGCTCATCCATCATGGCGTCAGCGAACACCAGGCAGTGGTCGTAGCCGCCGTAACTGCTGACACCGCAGGAATCTGCGGCGATGTCGCGGCCAATCGGTTTGGCCGTGCGGAAATCCAGCGGCGTGCCATCTACCGACAGAAGCCGACCGGTCGGGACCCGTCCCGCATCGGGCTCCAGATAGTGATTGGCATCCAGACGAAGCTCGTGGTCGAGGATATCGCCCGAAGCGAAGCCGCTGAGATTGAAATAAGCATGGTTGGTCAGATTCAGCACCGTTTTCTTGTCGGTCTGTGCCATGTAGTCGATAATCAGCCGGTTATCCTCGGTCAGCGTGTAGGTCACGGTCACCGTAAGGTTGCCCGGGAAGCCCTCCTCGCCGTCGGGCGAGATGAGGGTCAAAATCAGCGAATTGTCCTTCTCATCCGCATCCCACAGCTTGCGGTCAAAGCCGTTGAAGCCGCCGTGCAGAGAATTGCCGTTTTCATTCGCGCCCACATGGTATGTCACACCGTCGATGGTAAAGCAGGCTCCGCCAATGCGGTTGCCCCAGCGGCCGATCAGTGCCCCCTGGTAACCGCCCGAACGGCAGTAATCCTCAAGGCAGTCATACCCGCAGATAACATCGCGCAGATGTCCCTCTCGGTCGGGGACAAGCAGCTGCAGCAGCGTGCCGCCATAGTTGGTTACTTTCACAGCCATGCCGTTTGCATTGCGCAGCGTATAGGCCTCGGCAATACGGCCGTCCGGCAGGCGGCCAAAAATCTCTTTGCTCATGATGATACCTCACTCAGCATCCGGATAGCCATCCGGGTTCTTCTCTTGCCAATTGGCTGCGTCACGGCACATTTCATCAATGCCAAACTCAGCACGCCAGCCCAGCTCAGCCGCGGCTTTGGCCGGATCGGCAAAGCAGGCGTCGATGTCGCCGGGACGGCGCTCGGTAATGCGGTAGGGGACAGGACGGCCGGTAGCCTTCTCATAGGCCTTGACGATGTCCAGCACCGAATAGCCCACGCCGGTGCCGACATTGAAGTAGTCGATACCGGTCTTGGTTTCGGCCAGGGCCAACGCCTTCAGATGCGCACGCGCAAGGTCAACGACATGGATGTAGTCACGGACGCCGGTGCCGTCGTGGGTGTCATAGTCATTGCCGAAGACATTCAGATGCGGAAGCTTGCCGGCTGAGACCTTGGTGATATAGGGGAGAAGGTTGTTCGGGATCCCGCACGGGTCCTCACCGATCAGGCCGCTCTTGTGCGCACCGATGGGATTGAAATAGCGCAGAACCGAAACGCTCCACGCCGGATCGGCGGCGACCAGGTCCTCGAGGATGCGCTCGATGACCAGCTTGGTCTGGCCGTAGGGATTGGTGGTGGACAGCGGGAAATCCTCACGGATCGGCACGGTGGCAGGCTTGCCGTATACGGTAGCCGACGAGGAGAAGACGATGCGCTTAGCCCCGAACTCCTGCATAACGGCACAGAGGTTGAGGGTGCCGGTGATGTTGTTATGGTAGTACATCAGCGGCTTGCTGCAGGACTCACCCACGGCCTTCAAGCCTGCGAAATGGATAACGCTCTCGATTTTGTTGCCCGAGAAGACGGCGCGCAATGCGCTCTTATCCAGCAGATCGACCTCATAAAACTTTGGACGAACGCCGGTGATGGCCTCGATGCGGTCAAGCACAACCGGCTTGCTGTTGCTGAAGTTGTCCACGATAATAACTTCGTGCCCCTGCTCGATGAATTCGACAACGGTATGAGAACCGATAAAACCGGTACCGCCAGTCACAAGAATTGCCATAAAATTCCCTTCTTTCTATGCAGATTGATTGGTTTTTATTAGAGACAGATCGCGCCCTGCGCGTTTATCGGATATATTTCGCCACGATCGCATCCAGTTCATCCATCTTGGATTCCATATCGGCGACAAGCTTGAACTGATTGCGTGCGCGGTCAAGATTCTGCGTCGGGTAGTGGGTGCGGAAATAGACGTCACCGTCCAGATAGTCGGCGAGGAAGCGAATTCCAACCTCAAAGGTCATCATCCAGGCGCCCATCGGCAGCGCACGCAGCTCAGCCTCGGTCAGCGCACCGTCCAATCCTTCGACAAAGCCGGCCGTGAAGGCATCGAACAGGTCGGTACGGACATAAACCTTATTCAGATCGGTTTCATCCTCGGGGGCGCTGGAGGCACCGAAGCGGATGGCGTCACCGAAATCATAGAGCACCGAGCCGGGCATGACGGTATCCAGGTCGATCACGCAGATACCCTCCCCGGTCACATCGTCGATCATGATATTGTTGAGCTTGGTATCGTTGTGCGTCACGCGCAGGGGCAGCGTCCCCGCGGCAATGCCGCCCACGATAAAGCCGCACTGCGCTTCGCGCGCCAGAGCAAAGGCAATCTCATCCGCCACCGAAGCGGCACGGCCGGCGCGGTCAGCGGCCACCGATGCCTTCAGATTCTCCATGCGGCTGACAGTGTTGTGGAAGTTCGGGATGGTCTCGCACAGGGTATCGGCCGGATAGTCGGCCAGCTGGCGCTGGAAGTGACCGAACGCACGCGCGGCTCGGGCTAACAGCTCGGCATTGGCGCTCTGATGCGAGGTTGCGCCCTCGATGTAGAGATAAGCGCGCCAATAACCGCCCTCAGCGTCTACATAAGCAACGCCCCCCTCGACCGTTCCAATCACGGTCAGCGTCTCGCGCTCGGGGTCTCCGCCCGCAGCTTCAATCTTTTCCTTGAGGAACTCGGTAACGCCGATGATATTGGCCATCACCTCATCGGGCTGCTTGAAGACATGGGTATTGATCTTCTGCAGGATGTAGCGCCGACCGTCTGCACAGGTGACAAAATAAGTACCGTTAATATGGCCGTTTTCGCAGAGGTCAAAGGCGGTCGGCTCAGCCGAAAATGCAAATTGCGCGGCAATTTCGCGCAGGGCTGTTTCGTTCATCGTACGTCTCCTTTACCAGAGTTTCTCTGGGTACTCTCCCTCGGCAATCATGGCACGGATCGCCGCGACGACCTTTGGCTTATCTTCCGGGTAGGTAACGCCCTGCCAGACTGCGTCGGTCTCGAGCACGCGGACACGGCAGATACCATCCCGCATCATGCCCTCAACGGCAGACGGCAGGTAAAACTCGCGCTTGAGCGGATCGCCGCCCTCTTCGGCGAGAAACTCGGCGAAATAGCGCGCCATGTACTGCATAGTTGCGGTGGTGAAGCCCCAGCAGTTCATCGAAACGATGGTGTTGGTGGGCAGATCGTGCCACTGCTCACCGTCCAGGTAGGCCGCCCCCGTCTCGGTGCGCTTGATCTTGGTGCGCTCGACGATGGCGGTGAGCATCCCCTCGGCATTGGCCGTGCACTGGCCGCGCGAAACGGTGCCATGCTCGGTCAGGGTGTTGTCCAGCGCATAGCCAACCATGCAGCAGGACTCGACACCGGCCTCATCAGCCTTTGCCGTGCGCAAAAACTCGCCCAGACGCATGAAGGCATCGCGGCCATAGAAATCATCCGCATTGATGACGGCAAAATTGTCGCAAACGACATCGGCCGCGCTCAGCACAGCCTGGCCGGTTCCCCACGGACGCTCGCGGCCGGCAGGTACAGTGAACGGTGCCGGCAGAGCATCCAGCTTCTGGAAGGCATACGAAACACGGATCTTGCCCTCGATGCGCCGTCCGACCGTCTCGCGGAAGATTTCATAATTCTCTTCTTTTATGACGAATACAACATGATCAAATCCGGCCAGCAGCGCGTCGTAAATTGAAAAATCCAGAATGAACGCACCCTGCGGCGTGATCGGGTCAATCTGCTTGAGTCCACCGTAACGGGAGCCCATTCCGGCGGCCATAATCACAAGAGTCATGGTTACCTCCATCACGAACCTGCGTATGCAGGCTTAATCATTTGAATCTTTAGTATATCACACATTCCCCCAAAATGCAAGTCCCGCGCACGAAAAATGTGCGCGGGACAAGTAAAATATTTCGGCAGGTTCAATCGGTAAATTGCAGAATAGCACGGAAGGTTTCCAGTGCCTGCAGATAGGTACGCTCCGCCTCTTTCTGGTTGAGCAGGGTGCCAAGCGAGCCCTGTCGGCGGAAGCAGATCAGGGTGGCTTCGGGCAGCTCGGTCAGCGCGGGGAAATAGCGGCCGAATGCGGTATCGGCAAGACGGATCGCATTGGCATCGTAAGCCGCCTCGGGCGTCTGTCCGACCACCTCAGCCAGGGGCAGAAAGATATCCGTCCCCTTCAGCTCTTCGTAGATCCAATCCTCGACCAGAACGATGCTATACTCGCCCGACATCAGAAGCTGGCTGAATTTCTGCTTCTCCTGGGCAAAGAATCCGGCATTGACCACAAGGCTGTTCCCCTCCTCGGCCGCAGCCTCCTGGCTTGCCTTGATCTGTTCGGCCGAGTAAACCAGCAGATTGGCCACCACAGCGGTTTTCCGGCCATCACCGTTGTAATCCTCGGGAATGAGGGCGGAGAACGCCGATGCGACCTCGCCGCTTCCCTTCTGCTCAAAGCTGTGCGAGCCGGCATAGATCACATTCACATCCGGTGACTCTTTGGTGCACATCTGTACCGCACACACCAAGAACACCATCAGAAAGAATGCTCCGATGATAACCGGCCACTTATAGTAATACCAATAATTCGAAAACCATTTCGTGAGGCGATTTTCGTACGAAATCTCGCCGCTCGGCATCTTTTCATTCATATGTAGTCCTCCCCGGATAGCTCATATCTTGCGGTAACAAAAAGCACGGGGCGCATCACCGACGCGCCCCGTAGCGATCAGACATTCTTTGCGCGGGAGACAGCCAGGACGCGCAGGCGGAGCTGGCCGCTCGGCACATCGGCCACGACCTCATCGCCAACCTGAGCACCGATCAGCGCGCGGCCGACCGGAGACTGGTCCGAAATCTTGCCCAGCAACGGGTTTGCCTCGTTGGAGCCGACCAGCGAGTATTCGATCTCCTCGTCAAACTCCACGTCGAGAACCTTGACCACCGAACCGATGTTGACGCTGTCATGCTTGATGGCCGACTCATCAACGACCGTTGCGTTGGCGATCATGTCCTCCAGCTCGAGGATGCGCGCTTCGACCTTGGCCTGCTCGTTGCGGGCCTCGTCGTACTCGGCGTTCTCGGAAAGGTCGCCGAAGGAACGTGCGACAGCAATATCTTCTTTTACCTCTGCCCGGCGGGTATTCTTGAGATAGTCAAGCTCCTCCACGAGTGCGCGGTAGCCGGATTCGGTATACAACTGCTTTGCCTTGGTTGCCATAGTTAGAAAACTCCTTCAATTCATCAAAAGTATTTATCGCAGGGTTGATTTATTTCTGGTGCTCATTGAGCCAGCGGATCGCAGCCTGAAGCTGCGTGTCCTCTTCATCGGTGATCTTATAGATGCTCTTGTCGGCCAGTGCAGGATCCATATCGACATCCACATCGGGCACAATGCCGATTCCCTCATAGCTGTCCGAGAAGGGCGGGAAATACATGCGCGTGGTCAGCTTGACCGCCGAGCCGTCGCCCAGCGAAATGATCGACTGCATACTGCCCTTGCCGTAAGTCGTCTTGCCGACGAAAACAGCCTTCTCGTAATCCTGCAGCGCCGAGGTGAAGAGCTCTGCCGCGCTGGCCGTGCTTTCGTTGGCCAGAACTGCCATCGGCATATTGAACTCGGCCGCATTGGAAGAAATCATCTCGGTGTTGCCATCCTTGTCGACGGTGCGGATGATCGGTCCCTCGGGCAGGAGATAGTCTAAGATCTCGGTGATCGACTCCAGGTTGCCGCCCGGATTATAGCGGACATCAAAGATAAGCCGCGTTGCACCGGCGGCGCGCATCTCCTCGATGGCTCCCTTGAACTGCTCGGGCGTGCTGAGGTCGAAGCTGACGATCTTGATGATACCGACAGTCGGGTCGGTCGCGCAGATGTGCGACGTCACCGTGACCTCGGTCACATAGCCGCGGACAATGGAAAACTCGACCGTTTCGCTGTAATCCTTACCGCGCTGGACCGTGAAGACGGCAGTAGTGCCGGCCTTGCCCTGCATCTTGGATACAGCCATGTAATAACCGAGTTCAGCCACGCTCTCCTTCTCCTCACCAACATAGACGATGAGGTCGCCGGGCTGTACGCCGGCCTCGAGCGCAGGCGAATCGGGCATGACGTTGATGACCTCGATCACGCCGTAATCGGTGTTGTAGATGACGCTGATGCCGATGCCCTGCATCTCACCGTTGGTATCCTCGGTGAGAGTGGTGTATTCCTCGGCGGTGAAATAATCGCCGTAGAGGTCACCCGTTCCGGCGATGTAGCCGCGGATGATATATTCCTCGATCTGTTCGGGGTCAATGTCATGATAATAATACTGATCAAACAGCGCGGAAACCGCGTCCAGCTTGGTGTTCTCGGCTGCCGGCTGCGCGGGATTCAGGTAGCTTTCCCGCAAAGCAGCAGTATGCAGCTCGCTGAGGATGGTGTAGGTGGTCATGAAGGTAATCAGCACGGCCAACAGCAGGCACGTTACAAAAACCGCCACCGAAATGCGTTTACTTGGTTTCAAAATCAGATTCCTTTCGGGCTTTTTCCGGACTTATTTGGGCTGAACAACATATCCCTCGATGGGGTTCTGGCAGACGCCGTCGATACGCACCTCAAAATGCAGGTGGTTGCCGCTCGAGTTGCCGGTCGTGCCGACCTTGGCGATAACCTGTCCCTGTTTGACTTTATCGCCGACTTTGCAGAGCAGTTTGCTTGAGTGAGCGTAGAGGGTCGATTTTCCGCCGCCGTGGTCGATGATGACGTAGTTGCCATAGCTCCAGTGATACTCGGCCTTGATGACCGTGCCGGCGTTGGAGGCATAGATGTTCTCGCCCGAGTAGGCGGGGATGTCAATGCCGCGGTGGTAATCCTTCACGCCGTAGAGCGTACGCCAGCCAAAGTAGGAGGAGATTCGCGCCCACTTGATGTCGACCGGCCAGATGAACTCGCCGCCGACATAGGCCGCATTGGCTTTGGCCTGCAGTTCCTTGATGTACGCTTCCATCTCGGCATTGACCTGCGCCTCGCGCTCTACCGTTGCGGCATAGCTTGCAGAATTGGCAGAAATTGTTTTTTCAAGGGTGGACAAGTAGGCCTCGGTCTCACTGCGCTGCTGTGCGAGTTCAGCCTCGGTGTCAGCCAGCTGGGCTTTGACCTTCTCATTCTCAGCCTGATAAGCCTCAAGCTGCTCTTCCTCGGCCTGAAGGTCAAGGGCAGCCTGCTGATATTTCTCCATGAGGTTGATGTTGTAATCCATCATATAGCCGATGCGCTCAACGCGGGTCAGGAAGTCGTAGAGACTGTCCGCACCGAGCAGAAGCTCAAGGTAGCTGGCATCTCCCTCTTCATAGGTTATGCGCAAACGGGTCAAAAAATTCTCGCGCTGATGATCAACATCGGCTTTTTTATCAATAATTTCCAACTGTTTCTTGCCGATTTTGTCGGCAGTTTCTTCAATCAGCGCATTCAGGGTGTCAATTTGCTCAAGGGTCAGGTTCATCTGCCGGTCGAGATAACTCTTCAGTTCAAGCGCATCGCTCTTGTTCTGGCGTGCGGTGACCAGCTTCTTGGAAATTTCCGCCTTCTCGGCGGCGATGACCTTCAACTGTTCCTCGTACTTTTTGACCGTCGCATCGGTCAGCTGCGTGACCGCCTCAGCCGGCCGAAAGGCGGCGGGGATCAGCAGCAGCGCGCAGAACAGCAGTGCGCTGACAGCAAGCAGTGCGATATGTGCCGCCCGCGGCCGACGGATTTCGGTATGCATCATCACAAATTGCTCCTTTCCTGCCCTTGCAGATCAATCAGGCATTGAGATTGCGGTGGAGCGAGATCGACGAGCCGATGGCACCGGTCACGATGCCGATCAGCAGAAAGCCCAACAGAACGGGCATCGACAACTCAGAGAAGGGGTAAACCTCGATCATCCGGATCTTCTCCGTTACGATCTGCTCGATGTAGGTATAGATGTACCACTCAGCCAGATAGGCGATACCGCCTGCAGCCAGGCCGATGATCACGCCCTCCAGCACGAAGGGGGTAATGATAAAGGTACGGGTTGCGCCGATATAGCGCATGACGTTGATCTCATTGCGGCGGGAATGCACCGCGATCTTGATGGTGTTGATGATGACAAAAATACTCACCACGAACAGAAGCACCAAGAACCAAATAAAAATCAACGAAACACCGGACTTGAAGGTATCAATCTGCATCGCGAGATCCAAGCGGAAGATGATCTTGGAAATACCCTCGATTTCGCCCAGCTGATACTCCAGCGTCGTAACGCGAGAGACATCTTCGTAGGTAATGTAAAACATATCGGGAAGCGGGTTTTCCTCCCCCTCCGCGATAACAAACAGGTCACTGTACTCGGCGTAGTCCTGCTTCATCTCCTCAAGCCCCTGCGTCTTGGAGACGTAGGTTATGCTGTCCACATTATCCATCTCGCGCAGCTGATGGTAGATCTCATCCACGCGCGCCTCTTCCAGATCGGGGTCAAGGTAGATGGCGATCTCGTTCATCAAACCGAGGTTGTCCAGATTCAGATTCAAGTCGGCCACCAGCAGGGCGAAGCTCCCCAGCACAACCAGACAGGATGCCAGAATCAGAATCGAGGCAATGGTCATGACGTTGTTGCGCCAAAGGCTTTTGAAGGCTTGACCGATGAAATAAAAGGGGTTATAGCGGCTCATTCGAACATCCCTCCCACCTTATCTTCGGTTACACGTCCATGCTCGATGGTGACCACACGCTGCTGGTAATAGTCCACCAGGCTCTTCTCGTGGGTGACCACGATCACCGTTTTGCCCAAGCGGTTGATTTTGAGCAGCAGGTTCATGATTTCCAGACTCATCTCGGGGTCGATGTTTCCGGTCGGCTCGTCGGCGATAATGATCTTGGGATTATTGGCCAGCGCGCGGGCCAGCGCCACGCGCTGCTGCTCGCCGCCCGACAGCTCACCGGGATAGCACTTGAGCTTATCGCCAAGGCCAACCGTGTTGAGGATGGCCGGCACGCGCTTGCGGATCTTGCCCGCCGGCGTACCGACAACGTGCATAGCGAAGGCAACGTTCTCATAGACGGTTTTATTGGGGAAAAGGCGGAAATCCTGGAAGACGACACCGAGCTGGCGACGATAGTGCGCGACCTTGTGGTTAGGCAGCTTGGTCAGGTCAAATTCGTTGACCAACAGCTTACCGGAGGTCGGCTTTTCCTCGCGCAGCAGCAGGCGCATCAGGGTCGTTTTGCCCGCGCCCGAATGGCCGACGACAAAGACAAACTCGCCGTCCTCAATGCGCAGGGTCACGCCCCCCAGGGCAACCGTTTTATTGGGGTAAATCTTTTTGACATTCTGCAGTTCAATCATCGAAATAAATCCTTTATGTTAATGCCTCAAAAAATTTGTGAGGCCCGCGTGTATGGCTCGTCCGACTGCGGAAAAATCGGCGTCCGAAACGCATACGGTGCGTTCCTCACAAATGATCAGATCAAATTGCTTGAGGTATTGAATTAGAACTTCACCGGCTTCGAATTAAGGTATTTCTTTACCATCAGGGCGACCTTGAAGGTAATGGCATGCTCGAATTCGCGCAGATCAAGACCGGTAAGCTTGCGGATCTTTTCCAGGCGGTAAACCAGCGTATTGCGGTGAACGAAGAGCTTGCGCGAGGTCTCGGAAACGTTGAGGTTGTTCTCAAAGAAGGCCTGAATGGTCATCAGCGTCTCGCGGTCGAGTGACTCAAGAGAGCCCTTCTTGAAGACCTCCTGCAAGAACATCTCGCAGAGCGTGGTAGGCAACTGATAGATCAGCCGGCCGATACCGAGGTTCTCATAGCTGATGATGTTCTTCTCGGTCTCAAAGACCTTGCCGACCTCAATGGCCACCTGTGCTTCCTTGTAGGCACGGGCAAGATCCTTGATGTTGTCAACCATCGTGGAAATACCGATGGCAACCTTGGTATAGAACTCGGTGCTGAGGGTATCGGCGATGTTGGTGGCGATCTTTTCGATCTCCTTCATCTCGGTGTTGGGCTTGACGTCCTTGACCAGCACGATATCATGCTCACCGACGCTGATGACATAGTCCTTGCTCTTGTCGGGGAACATGTTCTGCAGCATCTCGAAGGGCATCATATCGGTCTTGCCGTAGAACTTCACCAGGAAGACAATGCGAACCTCTTCAGTATTGAAATGCAGTTCTTTCGATTTGATGTAAATATCGCTGGGCAGGATGTTATCGAGGATGATATTCTTGATAAACGAACCCTTGTCGTACTTTTCATCATAGAGATTCTTGATGTTGCCCAGCGCGATGGACAGCAGCTTGGAGGTCTTCTCAGCCGCCTTATCCTCACCTTCGACAAAGACAATATACTCGGCCTTGGTCGTCATTCCGATGGGGCGGTAGGTATAGCCCTCGATGGCCACAGCCTCGGAGGTATACGCCAGCTCATCCCGGATGCCCTGCTTCACCTCGCCGATCTTCACCAGCTCGCTGCAGGAAATAATAACGCCGTTTTCATCGATGACGCCGATCACGCGATCGACCGCATCTTTCATCTGATGAATAACACCCTGAAATAATCTGTTCGACATATGGATTCCTCTCACAATCATAAAGTTAGGGAAATGCTTTGGAGATGCTATCTATTGGGAATATAATCTGCAAAACGGAATGGGTTCTGCGGCGCTCACATCATACGAAGCGTATTGATGATGGCCACCACCAGAAACAGCGCAAAAAGAAGGGCAATCGCATAGAAAAGCATGGACGGTGCGGCAAGCCCCAGTACGATACCGGCCAAGAGAATGGCGGCCGTAAGCATGAAGGGCAACCTCTCCTGCTTGTTCGCGGGAATCATCCGGCCAAGGCTTCCCTTCCCGCCAAGCAGCATCAGCATCAGTACCGTTTCCAGCACAAGCAGGAGCGCCAGCGGAAGAATCAGGCCGAGCAGCCCCGCGCCGAACCGGAAGAAGGAAAGGAGCAGGCCGCCGATCACGGTAACCGCCGAGTAAGCGAAGAAACTGCGGGAATAGAGGAAATAGATGTAATAGAGGGCTGCCAGAGCCAACAGGCTGACCAGCAGGCGCGTGCCCGACATAAACGTATAGCCAACCGAAGCAAAGAAGACCCCTGCACTGATCACAGCCAGAAGCGACGACGGGAAGCCCGAGCCGCTTTCGTCAAGTCCGCGTTAGCGGCGGTTGATCCAGAGTGCGGTAAAACCGGCGGCCGCCAGGGCGGACAGCGGAATCAAGATCGGAAGTACGTAATTATAGAAGGTAAGCCTTGTCGAAATTGTGCTGTTTGTCAGCGCCATCAGGGCCAGGATCACGGCCGCCAGGGCGATGGAAAATGCAACAATCCGGTTTGCCGCCACGTCCTTTTTCACCTTGCGTGCCGGTGAGACGGCGGGCTTCTTTTTCACATTGCTCAACACAATCAACTCCATCAAAATCATTCTTGGGCACTGCCCAGCTCCAGGGCATAACTGATGCAGGCCAGCGCAAAGACCGGCGCCGTTTCACAGCGCAGAATCCGCGCACCAAGTCCGACCGGCCACAGGCCGGCCATCTGGGCCGCCGCAGCCTCGTCGGGGGAAAAGCCGCCCTCGGCACCAACCACGACCGACACCGTCCGCACCGGCGCATCGGCGCGCGCAATGGCATCCGGCAGAGTCAGGGTCTGCTCGCCTTCGTAGCAGAACAGCGGAAGGTCTGCCGCTGCCGCTTCGCGAAGCATCGCTGCATAAGAAATCGGCTGGGTAATCTCGGGGACAAGTCCCCGTCCGCACTGTTTGGCCGCCTCTAGCACGATGCGCTGACGGCGGAGCAGTTTTTTCTCCTCGCCATCACCCGGCTTGGCGATACAGCGCGAACTGACAAAGGGCACGATTGCACAGGCACCGCACTCCACCGCTTTCTGGATCACCGTCTCCAGCTTGTCCGCTTTAGAGAGGGCGACATAGAGGCGGAGCGCATAGGGCGGCTCCGCACGGCAGGGGAGAACCTGCTCGACCTCGGCTTCAACCGACGTGCCGTCAAATGCGGTCAGTCTGCAGGCATACTCCACCTGCCCGCGGCAAGCACCGTCGGCAGGACAGACCACAATATGCTCCCCCACAGCCATCCGCAATGAGCGGGAAATATGATGAGCATCTTCCCCGAGCACAGTCAGGGTACGGGGATGCCCCTGCTGCAGATCACAGAACTGCGCAGTCGGAACAAAAAACCTCGGCATAAGCGCTCCTTTGGCAAAGCGAAGCCTGTGCGTGTGCACAGGCCTTCGCCATTGTATTTCATTATACTACACATTGCCCAATTTGTCAAAGCTTTTTTTGATAAAAATCGCAATTTTTTCGCTTTTTTTCACAATTCAAGCAAAAAGCAGGAGGAAAATGGAGGCAAAGCGCCCGAAAGATGGGTAGATGTGATGTGCAGACAGGGATCAGGATTTGGTTTTCTTTTTTTTGCGGCTGGGAACGGCAGCGGCAGGCTTCGGTGAAAACGGCTTCTGCGGCTCAGCCGTCGAGACCTCAGGCGCTTCCGGCGCATCGACAGGCGCTTCGTCTGCCGGCCCTGCATCCTTCGCGGCCAGGCGGTAGTCGATCAGCTGGCGCAGCAGGGTGTAGAGCACCGAGCAAAGCGGGACACTGATGAGAATGGTCAGCACACCGCCCAGGTTGCCGCCGATGAGCACAGCCGCGATGACCAAAATCCCCGGCAATCCGACCTTCTGGCCGACCACACGCGGATAGATCAAATTGTTCTCCAGCTGCTGCAGGATGACCAGGAAGACAACAAACAGCAGCGCCTTGAGCGGATTGACCGTCAAGATCAGAAAAGCCGAAATGCCGCCGCCGATGAAGGCGCCGAACACCGGGATCAGCGCCGAAACACCAACCAGCACCGATACGATACCGGCATACGGGAATCTGAAAATCAGCATACCGACACAGCAGAGTCCGCCGAGAATAAAGGCCTCAGTCAGCTGTCCGGTCAGAAAATTCGAGAAGGTTTTGTCGCAGAGCCGGCCAATCTCTTCGACTTTAGCGGTCACTCGCTCGGAGAAGAAAGCCGACATGGCACGGTCAAGGAACGCCGCAATCTTTTCCTTCTGCAAAAGGACATAGATAGCAAGCACAAATCCAAGGAAGAAATTCGCAATGCCGCCGAAGATGGAGGTAGTAAAATCCGCGGCAAAATCAAAGAGCGAACCGGTGCCGTTTCTGAGCAGGTCAAAGAGGGTGGAAAAGAGGTTGTTCCAGTCCACCTTCAGCTCGGCAATCACCTCCGGGGAGATGTTGTGCTCTTCGAGGAAGGCGATCAGCCGCGGGAGTGTGCGTTCGATCCAGGCCTGCACGGTCGGGATCAGGGTTGTCACCGTCTCGCCAATGCCCGGAATGACAACAAGCAAGATCAGCGCAATGGCAAGCAAAAAAGCGAAAATGGTCAGAATCAGCGCCAGCGGCCGATGCAGACGGCGGACGAAGGCCCTCGGGCTCTTCCCCATTCTGCGAAGCAGGCGATTCTCGAAGGCGCGCATCACCACATTGAGTACGAAGGCAATGCAAAGGCCGAGAACAAGGGGATAAATCAGCCCCATCCCCCAGGCGAAAAAGCGCCCGACATCGCGCAGATTCTGCACCAGCGCAAACAAAAGCACGCCGAATGCAATCAGCAGCATCGTGCGGCGGGTACTATGGTCACGGTTCGGTTTTTTCACAGTGAATCCTCCAAACGGAAATAGTGTTTTTCATAGGCGGGAAATTATGTTTATTATATATCGTAGCTGATTCGGATGCAATATTTCTTAAGCTACTCAATAACAAAAAACTCTTCAAATTCAGTTCCATCTAAACAAAAAACATTTTTAAACCATCCAACATTATGGTCGCCAACATAAATATTCAAGTATACTGATATGAACTCTTGTTCAAAATCAGGCAGAATAACTTCATGAACAATTTTTATAAATTCAGTTTTAACATTTGTTTTATCCTCGGGAAAGACTTCAACAAATTCTTCAGGTTCTTCTTCTCTATATGACTGAAAACATGTCCAGAACAAATCTTCTGTTCTTTGCAATACATTGTTATTCATAGCCCATTCTTTAATGTTTTTCATTTTATCACCTCAAGTGGGCTTGTAATTTAGCTCGCCGTAGGCGAATTTAGCCAAAATCGACTTTCCCGATTTCATTATATCACACAAAAGAACAAATAGCAATTTTTGGGGTGCAAATTTTGCAAAAAAGATACAATGGTACCACCAAGAAAAAAACCGAGCGCACCTGCGCTCGGTTTTATCAATCTTATTCGCCGTCCCAGCGCAGAGCCAGGGCGCACCAATCGTTCTCGGCGGCGCGCTCGACGACGCTGAATCCGCGGGCGCAAAGTTCGATCTCGACCTCAGCCGCGCGGGGCTCGATGATGCCCGACGCCAGCAGGATGCCGCCCTTTTCCATATAGGCCCCGATATCGGGTGCCATGCGGAGGATGATATCGGCAACAATATTGGCGGCGACCAGGCCGTATTTCTCCTTCGGCACCTGCCGCAGCAGGTCGGACTGACCGACGGTAACGATGTCCTCGCAGGCATTGTCCTTGACATTTTCGCGCGCGACCTTGACGGCAACCGGATCAATATCGTAGGCCGCGCAGGGGGAAGCCCCCAGCTTTGCGGCGCAGATAGCGAGAATCGCCGTGCCGCAGCCGACATCCAGCATCTTCACGCCGGGCGTTGTGTAGCGCTCGAGCAGGCCGAGCACAAGGCGGGTCGTCTCGTGCGTGCCGGTGCCGAAGGCCATGCCGGGATCCATACGGATGATGACCTCATCTTCAGCAGCGTCGTATTTCTCCCACTGGGGGACGATAACCAGCCGCTGACCGAGCTTGATGGGCTTATAGTACTGCTTCCAGTTCTCCGCCCAGTCTTCCTCGCGCAGGCCGACGATCTCAAGCTGTGCATCCACGCCTTCATCGGCAAAACGCTGGCGCAGGAAGGCCACCGCATCGGCCACGCCGCCATCGGAGGGGATATACACCGAAACTGCCGCATGCTGGCGGTCAGCTTCAAGAATGGTTTCGTCCACCAACTCGCCGTACATGCCGTTGAGCGAAAAATCACTGTAATCCTCGATCATCAGCTGAGCGGAGATAACGCTCATCACGGCAGAAGCAGTGTCAAGCTGTGCGATGGGGACGGTTGCTTTCAGTTGGGTCCATTCCTGATCCATTGTCGGTCTCCTTATTTATCCTTTCCGAAAAACTTGTTCCGGAAGCTGTTTTTCTTGGCAAAATTCTTCTCGCCGCAGGCGTCGGCAAAGGCGCGCAGCGCATCCTTCTGCTTCTCGCCCAGATTCTTGGGCACCTCAACATTGACCGAGAAGATCAGATCTCCCCGGCGGCTGGAGTTGACATACGGGATGCCCTTCCCTTTCAGCGTAAAGGCTGTTCCGGGCTGTGTGCCCTCGGGAATATCATATTTCTGCTTGCCCTCCAGCGTCGGCACTTCGATCTCTGCGCCAAGCGCAGCATCGACCATGCTGATCGGGATCTCGCAGTAAACATTGTAACCGTCTCGCTCGAAGAAGGCATGTGGACGGACGCTGACAATGAGAATCAGATCGCCGGCCGGGCCGCCGTTGCGGCCCTCGTTGCCCTCGCCGCGCAGGGCGATGCGTTCACCGTCGTCGATACCGGCGGGGATGGATACGCTGAGCTTGCGGTTGATGCGGACGTATCCGGTTCCGCGGCAGTTGCCGCAGGGGTTCTTGATGATCTTGCCGCTGCCCTTACACTTCTCGCAGGTGACGGTCGACTGGAACGCCATGCCGCCGAGGCGCTGGGTCACGCGGCGCTGGCCGCTGCCGCCGCAATCGGGGCAGGTCTCGGCGCTCGAGCCGGCTGCCGCACCTGAGCCGCTGCAATCGGGGCACTTCTGGACGCGGGCGTAGGAGATGTCGCGCTTAATGCCGAAGGCCGCCTCCTCAAAGGAGATGGTGATGCGGACACCGATATCCTCGCCGCGGGTGGGTGCATTGCGGCGCGCGCTCGACGAGCCGCCAAAGCCGCCGCCGAAGAAGGAACTGAAAATATCGCCGAAGTCACCGAAATCGCCAAAGCCGCCGAAACCTGCGCCGCCGCCCATCGAGGGATCAAAGGCCGCGTGGCCGTACTGGTCGTACTTGGCGCGCTTGTCGGGGTCGGAGAGGACGTCATAGGCCTCGTTGACCTCTTTGAACTTGGCCTCGGCTGCGGCATCGCCCGGGTTCATGTCCGGGTGATACTTCTTGGCCAGCGAACGGTAGGCCTTCTTGATGGCCGTCTCGTCGGCGCCCTTCTCGAGGCCGAGTACCTCATAATAATCACGTTTGTCTGCCATGGGAGACTCCAATCTGTTGCATAGTCGAAGGGCGCGGGGCGCTGCCCCGAACCCCGGTTAGGGGACTTTTTGAAAAAAGTCCCCTAACAACCCCCAAAAACTTTCCGGCACGCTCTCGATTCTGTACAGCCTAAATCTGTGGCGTGCTGGAAAGTTTTCGCGGGGGTGTGGGGGAGCCTTTTTCAAAAGGCTCCCCCACGTCCTTCTTACTTATCGGTCTTATCTTCGTAATCGGCGTTGTAGTAGGTGCCGTCGCCGCCGGTCTGGCCGCCCTGTGCGCCGGGATCCTGTGCAGCGCCCGACTGCGCGTAGAGCTTCTCGGAGAGTGCGTAGAATGCCTTCTCGAGGGCCTCGGTGTCTGCCTTGATGGCAGCGGTGTCGTCGGTCTTCACGGTTTCCTTGAGCTTGGCAATGGCATCCTCAACGCTCTTCTTCTCGTCGGCGGAAACCTTATCGCCCAGCTCGCCCAGGGCCTTCTCACTCTGGAAAATCAGGGACTCGGCGTGGTTCTTGGTGTCCACAGCCTCCTTCTGACGGCGGTCCTCATCGGCGAACTTCTCGGCGTCCTTCACGG
>JAFWBJ010000149.1 GCA_017507145.1 Clostridia bacterium
ATCTGGGCAGCACCGTCACCGAGGCTGTTATCACCGTTCCCGCTTACTTCACCGACGCTCAGCGTCAGGCAACCAAGGATGCAGGCCGCATCGCAGGTCTGGATGTAAAGCGTATCATCAACGAGCCCACCGCAGCCGCTCTTGCTTACGGTCTTGACAAGGAAACCGAGCAGAAGATCATGGTTTACGACCTGGGCGGCGGTACCTTCGACGTATCCGTTCTCGAAATCGGCGACGGTGTTATCGAGGTTCTCGCTACTGCCGGTAACAACCGCCTGGGCGGTGACGACTTCGACAACTGCATCATGAAGTACATGGTCGCAGAGTTCAAGCGTGAGACCGGCGTTGACCTGTCCACCGACAAGGTTGCAATGCAGCGTCTTAAGGAAGCAGCTGAGAAGGCAAAGATCGAGCTTTCCGGCGTAACCTCCACCAACATTAACCTGCCCTACATCACCGCTGATGCAGAGGGCCCCAAGCACCTCGACCTCACCCTGAGCCGCGCAAAGTTCAACGAGCTCACCGCTCACCTGGTAGACGCTACCACGGGTCCCGTTCGTCAGGCTCTCAGCGATGCCGGCCTCAAGCCCGCAGATATCAACAAGGTTCTGCTGGTCGGCGGCTCCAGCCGTATCCCCGCTGTTCAGGAAGCTGTTAAGAACATCACCGGCAAGGAAGGCTTCAAGGGCATCAACCCCGACGAGTGCGTAGCAGTGGGCGCAGCTATCCAGGGCGGCGTTCTCGGCGGCGACGTTGAAGGCATTCTCCTGCTTGACGTTACCCCCCTCTCTCTCGGTATCGAGACTCTGGGCGGTGTATTCACCAAGCTCATCGAGAGAAACACCACTATACCCACCAAGAAGAGCCAGGTATTCTCCACCGCAGCAGACAACCAGACCTCCGTTGAAGTCAACGTACTGCAGGGCGAGCGCGAGATGGCTGCTAACAACAAGTCCCTCGGCCGCTTCCATCTGGACGGCATCGCTCCCGCAAGACGCGGCGTTCCCCAGATCGAAGTTACCTTCGATATCGACGCCAACGGCATCGTAAACGTTTCCGCAAAGGATCTCGGCACTCAGCGCGAGCAGCACATCACCGTTACCGCCTCCTCCAACCTGAGCAAGGAAGACATCGAGAAGGCAGTTCGCGAGGCCGAGCAGTTCGCAGCCGAAGACGCAAAGCGCAAGGAAGAGGTTGACACCCGCAATCAGGCTGACCAGATGGTATATCAGTCCGAAAAGACTCTCGGCGAGCTGGGCGACAAGCTCTCCGCCGACGAGAAGAGCAAGATCGAGGCCGCTATCGAGAAGGTAAAGACCGCTCTCAACGGCACCGATGTTGAATCCATCAAGGCCGCTACCGAAGAGCTCACTCAGGCATTCTATGCCGTTTCCGAGAAGCTCTATCAGCAGCAGGCTGCCGCCGAAGGTCAGGCTGCTCCCGGCGCTGACACCGGTGCGGCAGGCGGCGCAGATTACTACGACGCTGACTACGAGGTAGTCGACGACGATCAGTAATCCCCAGCTACCGAAATTCACTGAAAACTCACTTTTGACATAAGCGGCAAGGCGGGAGTTGCTCCCGCTTTTGCCGCGTTTGCGAGGTAATGTATGGCAGAGCAGAAAAGAGATTTTTACGAAGTCCTCAGCGTTGATAAAAACGTAAGCGAGGACGACCTCAAAAAAGCATATCGCAAACTTGCCAAGGCAAACCACCCCGACCTGCATCCCGGCGATACGGAGGCTGAAGCCCGCTTTAAGGAAATAAACGAGGCATACGAAGTCCTCTCCGACTCCGACAAGCGTTCCCGCTACGATCAGTTCGGCCACGCGGGCATTGACCCCAACTTTAATCCCAATGCCGGCGGTTTCGGCGGCGGCTTTGGTTTCGATGGTTTCGGCGACCTTGGCGACATATTCGAATCCTTCTTCGGCGGCGGTGGCGGCGGCAGAAGTGCCCGCAGCCAGAACGCTCCCCGTCGAGGCGAAAATCTTCGTGCGGCAGTCGACCTCACCTTCGAGGAGGCCGCTTTCGGCTGCACCAAAGAGATACCTATTTCCCGCATCGAGGATTGCGCCGAATGCCATGGCAGCGGCTGCGAGGCCGGCACTACTCCCGAGGTCTGCCCCGTCTGCGGAGGCAGCGGTCAGGTTCGCCGTCAGCAGCGCACCGCTTTCGGTGTAATGCAGACCACCGCGGCCTGCGATCATTGCCGCGGCGCGGGCAAGATCATCCATAGCCCCTGCCCCACCTGTAAGGGTAAGGGCGCAGTTCGCCGCAACAAGACCGTAAGCGTGAACATTCCCGCCGGTATCGACGACGGACAGACCATTTCCGTTCGCGGTCAGGGTCACAGAGGCAGCAACGGCGGCCCCGCAGGCGACATGCTGGTAACTATCCGCATGATGAGCCATCCCCACTTCGAGCGCGAGGACACCTCCGTTCTCTACCGCCTGAACATCAATATCGTGCAGGCCGCTCTGGGCGCAGAGGTTGAGGTTCCCACCCTCGACGGCAAGGTGAAGTACACCATTCCCGAGGGCACTCAGTCCGGCACCGTATTCCGTCTGCGCGGCAAGGGCATTCCCCGCCTGAACAGCAGCGGTCGCGGCGACCAGTTCGCTACCGTTATCGTTGACATTCCCACCGGACTCAGCTCCGAGCAGAAGGAGATACTTACCCAGTTCGGCGAAACCCTCGGCGGCGGCGATTTCAAGGCCAAAAAGAGCAAGAAAAAGAAGAAATAAAATTAACGGTGAGCAGTTTTGCTGCTCACCGTTTTTTTGTTTGGCAGATAGTTTTGCGTTATGCCTTCCCCCTCTTAGGGGGAAGGTGGCATCGCCGCAGGCGATGACG
>JAFWBJ010000150.1 GCA_017507145.1 Clostridia bacterium
CAGGATGGAGGTAACGATACCGCCACCGCAGGAGAAGATAACTTCGGTGCCATCAGCATACCAGGCGCCGGCGAGGGTGAGGATTTCGGGGGATTCGTTGAATACGCCGGTGTAATGATACTTCATTTCAACGTCGATGCCCAGTTCTTTGGCAGCGGCATCAGCGCCGGCAACGAAGCCGTAACCAAAGCGGATAACGGCGGGAACAGCCATACCGCCCATGAAGCCGAGCTTGGTGTAGCCGCCCTTAACAGCAGCATAACCGGCAGCATAGCCGGATTCCTGTTCGGCAAAGAGAACGGTCAGGGTGTTGGCTTTGATTTCGCCGAGGGTGCTGTCCAGCAGGACGAATTTGACATCCGGATACAGGGTCTGAGCCTGACCAACGGATACTTCGAACAGGTAGCCGGGGCAGACGACGAATTTGGCGCCGCCTTCTACGGCCAGAGCGATGGCGGCGAGATAAGCGTCATCGGACTTTTCGGTGGGCTGATAGTACTTATAGGTGAGGCCGGCATCTTTGGCATAAGCTTCGAGGCCTTCCCAAGAAGACTGGTTGAAGCCCTTGTCGTCGATGGTGCCGACGTCGGTGATCAGGGCGAGTTCGAAGGTTTCTACGACTTCTTCTTTTTCGCCGCAGGCGGCCAGGCCCAGTACCAGAGCCAGAGCCATGATCAGAACAAGCAGTTTTTTCATGTGTGTTTCCTCCCAAAAGATTTTTTTGTTTGATCTATACCGGTGCCGGGGAACCCCCGACACGAGATACCGTGAGATGAAGCAGAATTTGTTGATAAACGATGATGCGCCGGCTACGGCGCGCAAGTCAAGGGCCCTTGACTTGCAAATTTATCTTTTTAAATTGCAGTAGCAAAACTGCCACTCATGAACAGACGCAGGAAAATCGATGTAGGGGCGAGCATTGCTCGCCCGACACAATGGCGATGACCCAACGGGCGACCACTGGTCGCCCCTACAGTAGGTGTAGGAGCAAACTCTGCACGCTACAGCTTACCCCAGATCTTCCGGGCCGAAGCTTTTCGGCAGCAGGCCCTCCAAGGTAGTCGCGTAGATCTCATCTGCAGATTTCACCAGATATACAGGCATACTATTCGCGCAGAACTCGCGTAAAACCTGCCGGCACACGCCGCAGGGCGGACAAAATTCGACCGGCTCGGCATTATCCGGCCCGCCGCAGACGGCGATGGCGACAAAATCGCGCTGACCCTGATAGACGGCGCTGAAAATGGCGGTGCGCTCGGCGCAGTTGGTGGGAGAATAGGCGGCATTCTCGATATTGCAGCCGCCGAAAACCTGCCCGTCGGCACAAAGCAGCGCCGCCCCCACAGCGAAGTGAGAATACGGCACATAAGCACGCTTGCGGGCAGCCAGGGCGGCCTCTGCCAGCGCTTTTACATCTATCTGCAGCATTTCGCTCATCATCTACCCCCGTTTGGGCAAAATTTTTTTGCCGCGCGGGCGACCCGTTCGGCCTCGTATCTACCCATATTGTAACATTTGCGCTGCCGCCTGTAAAGGCAAAAAGCCACAGGCAGCCGTGAATTTGCTGTGGCATTTGTGCACATGCTGTGCATTAATTGTGGACAAATGCGGAATATTCCACAGATTTCCGCCGCTTAGTCCAGCCCCTCTTCGAAGAGCTGGGGCTGCTCGGCCAGGCCCTGACGCAGCTCGCGCTCGTGGGCGATGCGCTGCTGCCAGCAATGGTGGCAGAGCGCGATATAGCGGTCATTACCGCCAAGGCACACCTGCGCGCCCTCGGTAACTACGAAGCCGCTCTCATCAATGCGGGCATTGACGCTGGCCTTGCGGCCGCAGCTGCAGATGGTCTTGATCTCGGAGATGGAATCTGCCAGCTCGAAGAGGCGGCGGCTGCCGGGGAAGAGCTGGGTGAGAAAGTCCGTACGCAGGCCGAAGCAGAGCACCGGCACGCGCAGCTCATCCACGATGCGGCGCAGACCGTCCACCTGATGCGGCTGCAGAAACTGCGCTTCATCGGCGATGATGACATGGGTGGTGGCAGAATAGCGGTGCAGGAACTCGGCGTAAATATCCAGCTCCGGCGCGATCACCTCGGCATCCGCCTGCAGGCCGATGCGGGAGCGGATCACCGTCTGCCCGTCACGCGTATCGATGGCGGGCTTGATCAGCCACACCTGCATACCGCGTTCTTCGTAATTGAACTTAGTGATCAGCGCCTGGGCGGTCTTGCTGCTGCCCATAGCACCGTATTTGAAGTAGAGCTTGGCCATAAATCTGCTCCTTTGCTGTGATATGCGGATGGATCGGGTCGTAGCCACACACGGCGTATAATGCGGTGCGGTGGTGATAGCGGGATTTCCAAGCCTCCCTTTGATAAAGGCTGCGTGCGTGCCGAACCGCAGGTTCGGTAGAGGTGCCGAGCAACGCGAGGCGGAGGAATCCCACACTTGCAGCAGCCTGCCTCTCCCGGAATCCCCCACCGCCTTCGGCGGA
>JAFWBJ010000012.1 GCA_017507145.1 Clostridia bacterium
AGAGGGCGCCTTTTTTAAAAGGCACCCTCTCCCCCAAAAAACTTATTTCAAAAACCCATTCACAATCTGCGCCTCGGCCTCAGCCTCGGTCAGACCCAGGGTCATCAGCTTGATCAGCTGCTCGCCGGCAATCTTGCCGATGGCGGCCTCGTGGATCAGGCTGGCGTCAATGTGATTGGCGTTGATCTCCGGAATCGCAGCGACGGTAGCCTTGTCCATGATGATGGCATCGCACTCGGTATGTCCCGCACAGCGGTTGTTGCCGTTGATGGCCGAGCGGAAGATCTGGTGCGATTCGTCGCGGGCAACCGAGCGGGAAATGACGTTGGCCGAGCAGTCCTCGCCGTCGAGCTCAACGGTAAAGTCGGTCTCGGCGTACTGCCGGCCGTGCGTCATCAGCTTCTCGCGGATGACCAGCGACGCGCCGTCAGCCAGGCGGGCCGTCGTGACCCGCTTGGTTGAGTCAACCCCCTTGATCTGGGTGGTATCCAGCTCCATGTAGGAGTTCTCAGCCTGCTCAATGATGGTGGTGGGGTTCATCAGCCGCTGGCCGTTGCCGTCCCCCTCGCCGTAGTGACGTTCGACGTAGTGCACCTTGGCGCCGCGTGCCAGCACAAAGCGGTGGATACCCGAATGCTCGGCATCGCCGTCGCCGCCGTTGTGGATGCCGCAGCCGGCCACGATGGTCACATCGGCATCCTCGCCGACGAAGAAATCGTTGTAGACCAACTCCTTGAGACCGCTTTCGGTGAGCAGAACGGGAATGTGTACGCTCTCATTTTTGGTGCCCGGCTTGATGATGATGTCAATGCCCGGCTTGTCGGTTTTGGTGACAATATCGATGTTGGCGGTGGTGCGGCGGCCGGCCGACTCGCCGTTGGAGCGGATATTATAGGCGCCGGACGGGATTTCGTGCAGGCCGGCGACCTGCTCAAGCAGATTCTTCTGCAGGGTGTTCATAGTCAAGCCTCCTTTACAGCTTCTTGGTCAGCACAGGGCATGCGCCGCTCTGGCCGAGCAGATCGGGCAGAATTTCCTCGCGCGTGCCGATCGCTTTGAGCTGACCGGCCGCAATGACCACGATCTTGTCGGCAATGTTGAGGATGCGCTCCTGATGGGAGATGATGAGGATCGAACCGTTGACCGATTCGTGCAGCTTCTCGAAAACATTGATGAGATTGCCGAAGCTCCAGAGGTCGATGCCGGCCTCGGGCTCGTCAAAGACCGAGAGCTTGGTTCCGCGCGCGATGATCATGGCGATCTCGATGCGCTTCAGTTCGCCGCCCGAGAGGCTGGCGTTGACCTCGCGGTTGACATAGTCCCGCGCGCACAGCCCCACCTCGGAGAGGTAGCTGCAGGCATCGTTGATCGACAGCTCGCGGCCGGCGGCCAGCGAGATGAGGTCGCGGACGGTCAGCCCCTTGAAGCGGACGGGCTGCTGGAAAGCGAAGGAAACGCCAAGCTTTGCACGCTCGGTGATGGATGCGTTGGTAATGTCGGTGCCGTCAAGCAGGATGCGGCCGGCGGTGGGCTGATAAATGCCGGCGATCAGCTTGGCCAGGGTGGATTTGCCGCCGCCGTTGGGGCCGGTAATGGCAACGAAACGCTCGTTGATGGTGAGCGAAATATCCTTTAATATCACATGGTCGCCATCGGGATCGGATACCTGATACGACACATTTTGCAGTTCAAGCATAATAGGTCCTCCGGGAATAATTTTAATTTAGATTATTCTAGTATACATTATTATAACACAGAATATCTGATTATGCAATAGGTGGGGGCAATATTCTGCGAAATATTTTCCAGCAGGCACACAGCCGCCTTAGCCCAGTGTTGCTTCGCCGCTGCCGCTGATGGGGATAACCTCGCCCAGGACAACGGGCTGCGGGCGGAACCAGCAGTAAACGGTGTCCTTTGCCCGTGCGGCCGCTTCGCGCAGATCACGGCCGAGCTGTCCGTAGTAGCGGTTAAGATCTGCCGAAACACCAACCGCCTCCAGGCCGAGGGCGTTGGCAATGTGCAGGGCGCGGGGCAGGTGGTAGCTCTGGGTTACAATGATCAGGCGCTTGACTGCGAAGACATCGCGGGCGCGGTAGAGGCTGTCATAGGTCGAAAAGCCGGCGTGGTCCATGAAAATATCGGCGCTTGGCACATTGGCCGCCAGCGCACGGCTGCGCATGACATTCACCTCGTCATAGCCGACCCGGCCGTGGTCGCCGCTCATCAGCAGCTTGGGGGCGGCACCGGCGGCGTAAAGCATAATGCCGGTATCGATGCGGTCGCGCAGCATATGAGAGGGAGAACCGTCCTCCCGTACACCGGCGCCCAGCACCAGAATGCAGTCGGCATCAAAATCGCCGCATGCATCGGCTGCCAGAATCTGCGCCGAGGTGGAGCGAATCATGACGGCGTTCAGAATGCAAAGAACAGTCCCGCCAAGCAGGGCAAGAATCAGCAGAACAAGACAAAACCGGCGCAGTCCTTTTTTGGCTTTTTTCATGGGTTACCTCCGCAGCAATGGATAGCAATAGCATACCATAAAGTGCAGGCTTTGTCAATCGGGCGGGAAAATTTGTGTGTGTGGGTTGATTTTTTGACCGGCCCGTCGTATAATAATGAACATGAACCCAACATCCGAAGGAGGACGACGATGCGAAAACCCATCATTGGCATCACTGCTTCATATAGTGAAGACGAGCGCATTTGGATGAAGCCGGCCTATGTGGATGCGGTGCGTGCGGCCGGCGGGATTGCCTGCCTGCTCTCCCGCCCGACCGATCCGGCCGAGTTGGCGGCACTGGCGGCTGACCTGGACGGTCTGATCTTTGCCGGCGGCGATGACATTGACCCCAGCCGCTATGGCGAGTCGGTACAGCACCCCGAGGTGGTCGTGACCCCCGAGCGGGATGTGTTCGAGCTTGCGCTGTTTGCGGCATACCGGCTAACCGGCCGCCCCATCCTCGGCATCTGCCGGGGTATCCAGCTGATCAACGTCGCACTGGGCGGCACCCTGCATCAGCATATCGAAGGACATCGGCAGATGCCGGTGCTGGGCAGCATTCCCGTCCAAACCGTGCAAATCACGCCGGCGACGCGCCTGGCCGGGCTCTGTGCGCGGGACGGCACGCTGGCCGTCAACACCTTCCATCACCAGGCCGTCGCGCGGCTGGGGGAGGGACTGGTTGTCTCGGCACGGGCCGGCGACGGTGTCATCGAAGCCGTTGAACTGCCGCCTGAACTGCACCCCTTCCTGCTCGGCGTGCAGTGGCATCCCGAGCAGCTGTTCGAGACCTGCTCCGCCGCACACGGTATCTTTTCGGGCTTTGTCCGGGCGTGCCGTGCGCAGGCATGAAATTTACAAAATCAAGCGAGGAAAAAAGTATGTCTGTCAAACTCAAAGTGTTCTCGTTCAACCTTCGCCATGAGACAGAGGTCGATGGCATCAACAATTTCTGGAACCGCACCGGCCGGGTCCTTGACGCGATCGAGAGCCACAAGCCGGATCTGATCGGCTTCCAGGAGGTCACCGGCATGATGCGGGCGTGGCTGAAGGCTTCGCTGCGCGACTACACAGTCTATGCCCCCAGCTGCTTCGACGGCGATTCGCCGGTCATTGCTTTCCGCAGCGAGGTTTTTGATCTGCTGGCTGTCGATCATGCCTGGCTGTCTCTGACTCCGTCGGTGCGTGCGTCGCGCTATGGCCTTGACCAGAGCAAATATCCGCGTATGGTCATCTCGGTCAAACTCAAGCACCGCGATAGCGACACGCCGCTGCGGTTCTTCAACACACATCTCGACCATAAGGGGGCTACCGCACGCCTCCTGGCCGCGGTGCAGATCATGCAGGCCATCTCGCGGGAGGACGGTCCTTTTGTGCTGACCGGCGACTTCAACGCCGCCCCCGACACCCCCGAGATCCGCACCATCCTGACTTGTCCGCACCTGCCCGTCACCGATGCAACCGCGGCGCTGACCGGTACCTTCCACAACTACGGCAAGAAGGAGATCCCGACCAAGATCGATTACGTCTTCACCAACGCCGCCTGCACGCCGGAGGAGTCCTTCATCATCGAGGACAAGCCGGAGGACGGGCTGTACATCACCGACCACAACGTTGTGGTGTCGTACATTACGCTGGAATAAGCGCCCAAACCAAAAGCCTCCACAGACTAAGTCTGTGGAGGCTTTTTCTCCGTTTGGTTATGCGAGGTCGTTTGCCAGCTTGTACAGACGCTCGATCTCGTGCTTGCGGTAGGCGCAGAGGGCCTTCATTGAAGCGAGGTCTTCCTCGGAGAAGGGGGCGAGGTCGCCGTCTTTGAGCTTGTTCTTGTACATGCGGTCAACGATGTGCGAATAGTTGATGTCGCAGGTGACCAGCTCGCCGTTGCGCTCGACGACGACGAGGTTGCTCTTGCCCTCGAGGAGCAGATCAACTGCACGGCTGCCCATTTCTGCGGCAGTCAGACGGTCGCGCAGAGTGGGGTTGCCGCCGCGGACGACGTGTGCCAGACGGGCAAACTTGGTCTCGATGCCGGTCTCGGCTTCGATCTTCTTGGCCAGCTCTTCAGAGTACTTGCCCAGGCCTTCGCTGACAACTACGATGAAATTGCGCTTGCCGCCGGCCTTCAGCTCCTTGATCTTGGCGATGGCAGCCGCCTCATCGAAGGGAATCTCGGGGATCGCAACCGCAGCGGCGCCGCAGGCGATACCGGTGCGCAGGGCGATCTCGCCGCAGTCGCGGCCCATGACCTCGACCACGTTGCAGCGGGCGTGAGACTCGCAGGTGTCGCGGAGGCGGTCGATCATCTGGCAGACGGTGTTCATGGCGGTATCAAAGCCGATGGTGTAGTCGCTGGCGGTGATATCGTTGTCAATCGAGCCGGTCAGGCCGATGGTGGGAATGCCGCGGTTGGAGAGATCGGTTGCGCCGCGGAAGGTGCCGTCGCCGCCGATGCAGATGATGCCGTCGATGCCGTTGTCCCGGCAGCACTTAACCGCCTTCTGCATGCCTTCTTCGGTCTTGAATTCGATGCATCTGTCGGTGTAAAGGAAGGTGCCGCCGAGGTTGACAATGTTGGAAACATCATTGTGGCCGAGGACCTTCATCTCGTTATACAGCAGGCCGCGGTAGCCGCCGATGACACCGATGACCTCCAGCCCGCGGGCGATGGCCGAGCGGGTAATGGCGCGAACGCAGGCATTCATGCCGGGCGCGTCGCCGCCGGATGTGAGCACAGCAATTTTACGGAATTTGGTAACCATATTTTCGTTCCTCCGATTTGAACTTGAGTTTGACATTTTTGTAGCAATTGATAATATTATAATATAGTTTGTGCCAAAAATCAAGTCCCCATGTGAATTTTATCGGAAAATTTTGTCGTTTTTTCCCCTTCGGGGAAGCAGGTTGTCGGGAGAGCGGAGCGCGGTCAACTGATCCGGTTGAGTGCGGCGGTCAGGGCCAGCGTTGCCGCTTCCTCGCGGATGACGGAGCGGTCGGCCTGCGGGTCGAGCTGCAGCAAAAAAGTTTCCTCGCCTGCGGCCGTGGAGACGCCAACCCAGACGGTGCCGACCGGCTTTTCGGGTGTTCCGCCGCCCGGACCGGCGATGCCGGTGGTGCTGACCGCCAGATCTGTCCCCGCGGCGAGACGCACGCCCCGCGCCATCTGTGCGGCGACCGGTGCGCTGACCGCCCCGTGCGCGGCGAGATCGTCCGGGCTGACGCCCAGCAGATTCACTTTGACGGCGTTCGCATACGAAACGACACTGCCAAGATAAACGGCCGAAGCGCCGGGCACATCGGTCAGACGTTTGGCCATCAGTCCGCCGGTGCAGGACTCTGCGGTGGCCACCGTCATACCGCGGTCAATGAGAGCAGCGATCAGGCGCTGTTCGATGGGGAGCTGGTTGTTTTGCATCATCGTGATCCTCCGGATTGGTTTGAGTATAGGATAGCACAAAACCCGCCGTTCGTCAAGGCGGGAAGAAGAAAACGGATCCCCCGATTTTTGGGGATCCGTTTTCGGTTAGTTGTCCTTGCGCAGATGAACATCCAGCTGCGGGAAGGGAATCTCGATGCCGGCGGCACAGAGCTCGTTGTGGACCTTGAGCAGCGTGTCGTGGTAGACATCCCAGTAATCATCCGACTTGACCCAGACGCGCAGGGTAAAGCCGAGCGAGGAATCGTTCTGCGCCGTCATGCGCGAGAAGGGGGCGGGGGTGGTGAGGACACGCGCATCCGCTTCGGCGATGCTGAGCAGCAGGGCGGTCACACGGTCGGGATCGGTGCCGTAGGCAACGGTGAAGGTGAGGTCGACGCGGCGGGTCTCCTCAGTCGAGTAGTCAACGATGGTCGAACCCATCAGCGTGCCGTTGGGGATGAGTACGCGCTTGTTGTCGACGGTGGTCAGGACGGTGTAGAAAATGCTGATCTCGCGGACAACGCCCGACTGGCCGCCCGCTTCGATGAAGTCACCGATTTTGAAAGGCTTGAGGCAGACGAGCATGATGCCGCCGGCCAGATTGGACAGCGAGCCCTGCAGCGCCAGACCAATGGCTGCCCCGGCAGTTGCCAGCACGGTGATGATCGAGGCAATCTCAATGCCGAGGATCGGCACAATGGCGATGACCAGCACAATGTAGAGGGCGATCTTGATGAAGCTGTTAAGGAAGCTCTTGGCCTCGGGATCGATACGGGCATAGGCGCGGGACTTGCTGATGATACGCAGCAGCAGCTGAATCAAGAGCGAGCCAACGACCAGAACGAGGATGGCGAAAAGCAGCTTAGAGCCGATTCTGACGGCCCCTTCGAGAATTTTTGTGATGATCGGGGACATGGTGTAGTTCTCCTTTTTGATTGATCGCTTGGAAAAAGCTACTGTCAGTATAGCACATTTTTGTCGGTTTGTAAAGGGAAAATCCACGATTCGGGGAGATCTTTCTGTCCGAAAACGCTTGCCATTTCGACACGGCTATGGTATAATGTCATCAAGAATAATTTTTCTGCGCGCGGACGGCTTTGCAGCTCCCGTTCGGCAGAAATCCATACCGGAAGGATTGAATTTGTACGATGAAGCAGGTTTATCATTCTCCCGCCCTGCGCGGCCTGCGCGGTTCGGCCCATCTGATCACTGCCGCGACCGATGCGGCTGTACAGCGCGTTTCGGTGCGTGTCGGGCAGGAGCAGATCGCACTTTCCCCGATGAGCGAGCGCTTTTCCATGCGTTTCTGGCAGGGGGTAGTGATGCCGGCCGCCCATGCCGATGCGCTTGAATACACGCTTTATGCTGATCTGGAGGAGGTCGGGCACTACTGCATTCCGCTGAGTAAGCCAAATTTGGCTCCCCTTGCCTTCACCGAGTTGTCGCTCAATATGAAGACCTCCCCCACGGCGTACCTGGAAGTGGTCAACACAACAGCCATGCCCATCGATCTGAGCTGCTATCAGATCATGTACCGCCGCATCGAGGAGGATGGGCCGCTGGCCGCCAGTGTTCTGCCCATTGCCTCGGCGCCCGGCGAGGCGGTCCTTCCCCCGCATGAAACAGCGGTGCTCTGGCTCGCCTATGCATCCAGCCACAACCCCAAAGCGCCCTGCTTGACGGTGGCAGATTTTTGCGCCCGTTTGGAGAGCGATTTCTCCTGGCGGAATTTCCGCCTGTCGCCTGAGACGGTGCACATCTTCCGCGTCGAGGGCGCGGAGGAGGTTGAGCCGGGGGTCTGGCGCGAGAAGGCGGGCGTTGCCGAATTTCCCAAGCTGCGCCCCTGGAACCGGTGCGAGATCTGCCTGTCGCCTATCGGTGGGGAGTTCGCAGATGCCGTTTGCCGTGTGACCGTCAACACCCTTGATCCCGAGCATTGGGATTGGCATACGCCCATTCGCCGCGCCTCGCTCTGGCAGCCCGATCCGTTCGGCGGCGCTGACATGCGCTGCATCCGCACGGTGGCCGATCTGACGCCGGGGACACTCTCCCGCGGGCAGGTGGTGGCCGATCTGTCGGTCGACCGACCGGCCTGCATTGCGCCCATCGCCCTGCCCCAGAACCATCCGCTGGCCGAAGGGGCGCTCGCCCTCCGCTGGCTGGCCGAAGGGGCCGGTGCCTGCACGCTGGTGCTGGATGCCGATACGCGAATCGAGGGCAAGCTTGAGGACGGCATTTGGTCGGCCGCAGTGCCGGCCGAAATCCTGCGTCGCCTGGCGGAGCTGGATGCCGTCATCGAAGCCGATTGCGGCACTTATCAGACCGCACTGCGCCTGCCGGCCGTCAAGCTGATCGACAACGAAGGCCCGGCCGTTTCGGCTGTACAGCCCGAGAACGGATATGTCGCCATGCCCGGCCAGACCGTTGCCTTCTCGGCCCAATATTTTGACCGCGCAGGGGTGGATGCCCATGCCAGCCACCTCTATCTGGATGGTGCTGAGATCAGCAGCCGCGCGGTGTGGACCTCCGATGCAGTCAGCTGCAGTTTCGATCGGCTCAAGCCCGGCCGGCATAAGCTGGCGCTCAAGCTCTACGACTGCCTGGGTAACGCCAGCCGGACGGTCACCTACTTCACGGTCGCCGAAAGCGACGCTCTCTTCTGCTACCGCGGCGAGGTCCACAGCCATACCGAGGACTCGGATGGGATTGGCACCGCCGAGGATGCTATTGTCTATGCCCGCGATGTTGGCCATGCCGACTATTTTGCTGTCACTGACCACGGCCACTATGTCGCAGATGCGCGATATGCCGCTCAGCGCCGTGTTGCCGATCGCTACAACGCGCCAGGGCAGTACGCCGTTCTGCGCGGTTGGGAGATGACCTGGAACAACGAATGCGGCTATTGGGGCCATCTCAATGTCCTTGAGAGCGAGGACATCTGTCAGGACATCTGCGGTGTTAATCTGCACGATCTTTACGGTTACCTGGCTGCGCGCCCGGGGACGATTGGCATGTTCAATCATCCCGGCTACAACTGGGGCAACTTCAACGAATACGCCGACCGGACACCCGAGGCTGATGCCGTCATGTGCCTGGATGAGATCAAGGGTGCTTATGCCGATATCGAGTACGCGCTGGCGCTGACTAAGGGCTGGCATCTCGCGCCGGTTTCCAATGAGGACAATCACGGCTACAACTGGACCACGGCCACCAATCAGACCGGCTATGTGCTGGCGCCCGGCCTGACCCGCCAGAACGTGCTGGAGGCTATGCGTGCCCGCCGCACCTACACGACCTCTGACCCCACCCTTCACCTGCACTTCCGCATCAACGGTGCATGGCTGGGCTCCCGTATCCCGGCAACCGATATGCTTGCCGTGGATATGCGGCTGGACACCGAGCGCCCCGAGGGGCTTGGTGTAGTCAGCCTGGTCGGTGAAGATAATATCGTGGTTGCCGAATGGGATTTGGGTGCGCTTCGCCATTTTGCGCAGCGCATTCATGTGCCGGCTGATTTCGATTATTATTATCTGAAGGTCATCAACCCGCTTGTTCCCAAGGATTACACCGTCTGCGCACCGATTTGGATCGAGGGCCGGGATGCGCTGACCATCACCGATCTCTCCCTCTCGCTGACCGGCGGCGAGGCGCCCAATCTGGTCGGCCTTGCTGTGGAAAACCGGGGAGATGCGGCCATCAGCGATCTGCGCGCCGATTTCTATCTGACCCCCGAGGGGGGCTTCTCGCTGGCTTCTGCGCGGCCCTACTGCACGGTGCATCTGGGCAAGCTTGGGGCAGGGGAGACTGCCCGCACCGCGCGGACCTTCCCCCATGTGCCCAATCGCCGCCGTGTGAGTGTGGTCATCAGCGGCATGGCCGGACGTACCCGCCTGGCCGATACGCGCTTCCTCTTGCTGACGCCGATCTCGCTGGTCGAGGTCCTGCCCAAGAGCCGCGATCTCACGCTGGCTGACGGTCGAACGGTGAAGAATCCCTACACCTATGCCGTGCTCTTCAGCCACGCCAACACCCCCCTGTCGCTGGACGGCATGGCGCTCCGCCTGTGGACAGATAACGGCAAAACACCCCGCCCCCAGCATATCCATCCGCTGGACGGATTGACCTTGCCGGCCCGTATGCCCGCTGTATTCTGGTTCAGAGCCTCCGGCTCGCCGCTCGGCGCTGCTGACTTCTGCGCGCACTACGGCGTGGATCTGATCGAGGGGGAGAATCTCTTCATCTTGGACGGCCAGCCCCTCTCGGGTGGCCCCGACGACTCCCGCCGGCTGGATCTGTCCTTCGGGGCAGAGGTGCTCAGCCGCGTGCATTGGAACTATGCCGATCATTGGCGCAAGCAGCCCACGCCCGACCGCGCCCTGCAATACGGCTATCGCGGCGGCGTGACGGCGACGGCCGTGCTGATCTGCGACGATGCCGAACCGCATCCCGGCCGCCTGGACGCCGCCCAGATGCCTCTGGCGCGGATTCATCAAGCGGCTTCGGCAGAACTGCGCCGCGCCAAGAAGGTCAACCGCAAGACGGCCAAGCAGGCGCGCAAGCCCGAACCGAAGAAGGTCAAGCGCAGCGCGGCTGCCGCACTGTCGATCGGCACTGCCGCAGCCGGTACTGTCATTGGTATCGGTACGGCGCTGGCCGGAATAAAACTGAATCGAAAGGGAAGAAAATGATGAATTTGTATCCGATGCGGCTGGTCGGACAGCCGCACAGTGCGCTGTGGGGCGGCGACCGCCTTGCCGCCCGCTTTGGCAAAGTCGGCCCCCTGCCGCTGGCCGAATCATGGGAACTGTCGGTGCGGGACGACTGCATGAGCATAATCGCAAACGGCCCATTGGCCGGACAGCCCCTCTCTGCTGTTTGGGGAGAGACGCGCTTCCCGCTGCTGGTCAAATGGATTGACGCGGCCCGCCCGCTGTCGGTACAGGTGCATCCCGACGATGCTTATGCCGCCGCCCACGAGCGGGATGGCGGCAAGACCGAGATCTGGCACATTGTGGATGCCGAGCCCGGTGCGCGCCTGATCCTCGGCCTGCGTCCCGGCGTGAGCCGGGAGGCGTTTGCCGCCGCGCTCGCGGCAGGCGATCCGATGCCCCTTCTGCATGAGGTGGAGGTGCGGGCCGGTGAAACCTATTTCATCCCGGCCGGGCTTCTGCATGCCATCGGCTCGCCCGCCGGCGCGGGTGTGCTTTTGGCCGAGATCCAGCAGAATTCGGCCCTGACCTATCGGGTCTGGGACTATGGCAGACGGGATGCCGCAGGGCAGCTCCGCCCCCTGCATACCGATCGCGCGCTGGAGGTCATCCGCCCCTACACCGATGCGGAGATCGAGGCGCTCCGTTTTGCCGGCGAATGCCGGCTGCCGGGCGAGTGCCTGTGCGCCGCCGCCTACTTTTCGCTCACCCGTGTCCGCGGATCGGCCGAACTTCGGGTGGATGAGGACTTTGTCTCGCTGCTCTGCCTGTCGGGCGAGGGAAGCATCGTCTGCGGCGATTCGGCTTACACCTTCACCGCCGGTGAGAGCTGGTTCCTGCCGGCCGGACTTGGTGCTGTCTCCATCGAAGGGCAGGGGGAATACCTGCTCAGCGCCCCTGCCGCAAAACAATAAAATAAAGCATCCCCCTCTGCAAGCCTTTTCTGCAGAGGGGGATGCTTTATTCTGTTTACTGTGCGTCGAGAACGGTGGTGTAGGTGAAGAGCAAATCCTGTGTCTTTATCCAGAGCATGCCGTCACGGATGACGTCCTCTCCATACTGATCGACCAGATCCTCCGCCGACATACCGTACATTTCGGCAAAAGCGGGAAGCTCCGCGGCGAAATCCTCGTCCGAGATGGCCAGGCCCTCGGCGCGGGCAACGGCGTAGAACACCAGATCATCCTTGACCTGATCGCGCGCCATCTGCTGGATGTCGGCATCGGTCATGCCGACCATGGTCAGATATTCCTCATAGGTCTTGCCGTAGCCCATCATGGCGTAGCTGGTATAGTCGCGGACGAACTGCTCGTAGATGTAGGTGACCTTCTCCTCGGGGTACTGATGGATGGTGGCGTTGCTGACGACCTGCGCCCACATATCGCTGTAAAGCTGGCTCTCTGCCGATGCTTCACGGTCATGCTCAAGCGAGACGCGGAACTCCGCCAGCATCTCGTCGAGGGAGTTGAAATTGTAATAGGTCTTCGCGAACTCATCGTTCAGCTCGGGCAGGATCAACTCGCCTTCAATATAATTGAGGGTGCATTTGAAGACAGCCTCCTTGCCGTTGAGGTTATCCACACCGTAGTCGGCAGGGAAGGTGGTGACGATGTCGAAGGACTCGCCGGGCATCTTGCCGATGATGGCGGGAACGAAGCCGTCAATATAGCCGCCGTTGCCCGAGAGGGTGATGCTCTGACCGGCAGCGGTGCCGCCGTCGAACTGCACGCCGTCAATGTAGCCGCTGAAATCAAAGTTGCAGGTGTCACCTTCGGCGGCCGCGCGGTTGGTGATCTTCTCGGGGGTGGCGTAATACTCGCGCAGCATCTGCACCTGGTCGTTGAATTCCTCATCGGTCAGGGTGGTCGAGGCGCGGGTAACGGTCAGACCGCGGTAATTGCCGAGGGTAACGTAGGGGGTGAGGTCTTCCTCGGTATAGATGAAGGGGTCTTCGGCGATTTCTGCCGTGCCGTCGCTGAGCGCGGTGGTGTCGGTGGTGTCAGTGGCATCCTGTTTGTCTGCGCTGCCGCAGGCAGAGAGCAGAGATGTGCTGAGGACCAGCGCAAGTGCAAGGGCCGCGAGACGCAGAAGAAAACGGTTCGATAAACGCATGTGCATACCATACCCCGGTGTGAACGGAGCTTCCTTTTCAAATTCGATAAAGCGTACATAACGCTCGTCTATTATAGCACTAAGCCGAAAAAAAAGAAAGAGTGCGGCAAAAGAATTAACATTGCCGTCACAAAGCATTCGATGCACGTTCAAAATCGGGCGGGGAAAAAGGAAAAGGAATCCTCACCGTACACTGGACGGGAGGATTCCCAAGGTCGGACGGGCCACTGCGGCCTTACGCATCCTGCTTAATGACTTCCTTGCCGTTGTAAGAGCCACAAGCCTTGCAAACTCTGTGCGACAGATTGTACTCACCGCACTTCGGGCACTTGGTCATACCGGGCAGCTCGAGCTTCCAAACATTGGAACGTCTCTTGTCTCTGCGTGCCTTCGATACCTTTTTCTTCGGTACTGCCATTGCTTATTCCCTCCTTATCATTCGCTGCAAACGATTTTACACTCTATTATATCACACATTTTCATCTTTTTCAAGTAGTTTTTTCAAAATTTCAAAGCGCGGATCAATTTCTTTTGTCACACAGCCGCATTCACCCTCTGCGCGGGGCTTTCCGCACTTGGGGCAGAGGCCGGGGCAATCGTCTCGGCAGAGCAGCCGGAAGGGAAACTCCAGCAGCAGCGCCTCTTCGAGCTGCGCATCGATGTCAAGCATGCCGTCCTTGACCACAACATACTCGTCCTCGTCAAAATCATCAGTGTCGCTGACCATGGCGTAGCCTTTTTCATCGACCACAGTACGGCTGAAATCGAAGGCCAGCCGGCCTTCCACGGGCGCCAGACAGCGGGCACATTCGCCGATATAGGGCACGTCGCAGGAGAGCGTCAGGCTCATATATCCGGTGTTATCGGTGATTTTGCCGGTTACGCGCGCCGGTTCGGGGAAGATGATACCCTCCATCGGCGGCGGGGTCAGGGTGTAGTCCACCTCCAGCGCAGGAAGCTCACCGCGCAGCAGCGGACGCAGATCAAGAATCATGTTCTGTCACACAACCGCAGAGCGGTTCCTTTCCAAAAAACGCCGGGCGAAACCCAGACTGCATTATATTATATCCGCTTTTTTGTGCTTTGTCAAGCAAATTTTTTGGATTCTCGCAATTTTTGCAAAAAAAACGAAAAAAGCAAAAAAACTTTCGCGAAAGGGGTTGATTTTTTCGTTTGGATGGTGTATAATATACAAGTCGCCGGAAAACGACCCCTGCGACGCGATCTGGAGAAGTCGCCTAGTTGGTCGAGGGCGCACGACTGGAAATCGTGTAGGCGTTAAAAGCGCCTCCAGAGTTCGAATCTCTGCTTCTCCGCCAAAGCTGAAGGCACCCAATCGGGTGCCTTTTGTTTTTTTGCGTTCTGCTCTCTCGGTAAGGGGGTGTCGCGCTTATTTGCACGACACCCCCCTTGATTTTGCGAGTCAGCGCTCGCAGTCGAGGACAATACGCGCCTCGCGGACGGCTTTGACAAATTCCTGTACTTTCTTGTGCGCGGGATGCTCGGCGTAGACCTTCATCTCCTCGACCGATGCAAACTCGGTGGTCAGCATCATATCGTAGGACATCTCGGTGTGCATGATGTCGCAGTCGATCTCCATCAGCTTGATCTCCGGGATGATGGGCAGCAGCGCGAAGAGCGAATCGCGGACAATCTGCATATTCTCAGCCTTGGTCTTGCCCTCGGCTTCTTCTTTGAATTTCCACATGACAACGTGACGGATCATGGCAGTGTTTCCTTTCTTTTTTGGGGTTGCTCGCCGGTGCGGCGGTTTGGCTTTATTGTACCATGCCTGCCCCGATGTGTCAAGAAAAATTCCTGCACAAAATGGAACAAATATGCAGGCGTTTGCGTCTATACAGCAAACCGAAGGAGGTGCGAAGCGATGACAGGAAAACAAAAATGTAAGATCCTGCGCCAGATCCGGCGCGATATTGCCGCGGCGAATCAACTCGACTACGCCGAGCGCGACTGCTCCCACACTGGCGACTGCAGCGGGACCTGCCCCTATTGCGAAGCCCAGCTGAAGAAGCTGGAGCGTGAACTGGATACGCGCCGTTCGCGGGGGCAGCGCATTGCGGTGATGGGCCTGTCGGTGGGCCTGATCGCGACCAATCTCACTGCCTGCGATCCGCTGTTCGGCGGGCGAACGCTGCAGGGCGATATGATGGCGGATACCGGCGACACCGATACCGCGCAGGTCGCGCTGACCGATTCGATCCCGGGTGAGCTGATCGCCCAGGAGACCACCACCGAGCTGCCTGTCCTCGAGGGGGAGATACCGGTTGAGCCGCTGATGGGCGATCCCGTGCTGCCCGAGGTGACGGCCACGATGGGCATTCTTCCCGTGCCCGAGCCTGAGAAAGAGGAAGGTGAAACGACCGAAACCTTCGATGAAACGACGTCCGAGGAACTGATGGGTACCTATGCCGTGACCGAACTGCTGGTCGCTGGCGGTCTCGGCCCCGCGCCCGAGCTGCCTGATCCCGACGAGGTGCGTGAACCTGAGACGGTTGCGGTGGAAGAACCGCTTAAGACCCCGTGAGCGCCCCGATCTTCCGCGCGTTCGGCATCTCGCGCCTGCGGATGGCCAGCGACGGCGTCGGCGTGACGACGTTGGTTTGCGGCTATGGATGTCCCTTGCGCTGCCGCTACTGCCTCAATCCGCAGTCGTGGTCGGCGGGGATCCCCACCCGCGACTATACGCCGGAGGGGCTGTGGAAGGTGCTCAAAATCGACGACCTCTACTTCCGCGCGACGGGCGGCGGCGTTACCTTCGGCGGCGGAGAACCGCTGCTCTACGCCGACTTTCTGCCCGCTTTCCGCGCCGTCTGCGGCCCCGACTGGACGATCAATATCGAAACCTGTCTCGCGGTCGAGCGCCCCGCCGTTGCACTTGCTGCCGAGGCCGCCGATGTTTTCTTTGTGGACATCAAGGCATGGGACGATGATCTCTACCGCGCCTACACGGGGCGGGAGCGCACACTGGCACGGGAAAATCTGGCCTGGCTGCTTGCCCGGGTCGGTCCGGAGCGTGTGGTGGTTCGTGTGCCGGCGATCCCCAATTTTGTGACACCGGAGGCGGCCGATGCGGCCGCCGAGCACCTGCGTGCGATGGGCGTGACACGCATCGACCGGTTTGCCTATCGCTTGCCCAAAAATAAAAAGGAGATGCCATGAACCCTGCATTGCTTGCCGTTCTGCTTTTGCTCAGCCTGCTGAGCGCCCCTGCCGAACTTCCTGCCGATCCCTTCGCGGGGATGAGCGGCGAAGAGATCCGCATTGCCTATTGCCGTGGCGAGCTGGACGCAGAGGATGTCTTCCTTGCGTCCGATCTTGCCTATGTCGAGACGGCGCTGGCCGAGTTGGCGCAGTATTATCGCGGTGAGCGTCCGGCATGCCCGTCCGGCATTGATGCCGAGCCGCTGCCCGATGGCGTGAAGCTGGATGTTTCCCTGACGCTGGCAGAGGCCGAACTGCTTGCCTTCGACACCCGTGCCGAGTATCCCATTCAGCTCAATTATGCCGTCGGCGGTTACTGTCTGTCGGTCAGCTTTGCGCCTTGGGATATGTTTATCGCCGATTCGGCGGCGCTGGCCGGTGTGCAGTGGCATCCCACCCGTGCTTGCTTTGTGCCGGTCGAGGAGAGCGTGTGCGAGCCCGATGCGCAGTTCGGGGAAATCCGTGTTTACCTCACCGATGACGGACGGGGCATATGGTTCAAGGCGTTTGACCGCGCGACGGGAAACAGTCTCTTCTCCCGTCTGCATATCGGCAATTCGGAGAAAATGACGATGACGTACAACGGTGCATCGCGTGTCGCGCTGCGGTGCGGCAATGCGTTTATTCGGGTGTTTGATCTTTCGGGTGCGCTGTATTACGAGGACCGCGCGCTCGGCATGACACCCTGGGTCAGCGTTGACACGGAAGGGCTTGCCGATTGGCTCTTTGACAATGTGCGCTGGGTGGATGAGAATACCCTTGAAGCCGAGGACCTGCAGGGCGTTTTCCGCTTCACGGTCGGCAGTTATCACGCAATGGAGATCGGTGACGACGGCACGGTGTCGATTGCCCCGTATCCTGCACCCAAAGTCTATCTTAACGCGGCTCCGGCCTCGCCGTGATTCCGCTGAATCCGCACAACCGCAAAAGAAGGCGGCAAGGACAATCCTTGCCGCCTTCTTTGTTTGGTGGTACTTCGCCTGTAAGCCGGGTTCTGTCGAGAACAATCATCTATCTTTGCGGTATGTCGCCATACCGCTCCGCGGGTTCCTCTCGGTCGCCGCGTGCCACCTGCGGAGATGTGCCGGGCAAGCCTCCGACTGCGGTGTTGCTTCGGATAGGGTTTACATTTGCACACAGTCGCCTGTCGTGCCGGTGAGCTCTTACCTCGCCTTTCCATCCTTACCTGCCCGGGGGCAGGCGGTCTATTTCTGTTGCACTTTCCCTGAAGTCGCCTTCGGCTGACGTTATCAGCTATCCTGCCCTGTGAAGCCCGGACTTTCCTCATGGCGCTACCTTTCGGCCTGACGCCACGCGATTGTTCAGCGGAGTACCGGGTATATTATACCGTTTTTTTCGGGGCTTGTCAAGGGGAATCTGCCCCGCGCCCCATGACGGAGTGCTTACGATTCCGTCACCAATTTGCCGCAGATGTGCTCCGGCGTGAGCCGCAGGAGAATCGTGCTCTTCCCGTACAGCTCGATTTCGCGCCGGATGTAATCCTCGTCTGCGGTGAATTTGCGGCTGAGCTTTGCCGTGATGTCGATGACGGTGTCGGTGTCATCGATGATGTTGATCCTGCCGAAGACAATGACGCTCTTTACCGTCAGCGCCCACTCGCCGTCATGTGAGGTTCCGCGGTCGTAGACGCAGAGGGAGACCTTGTCGCACTGTGCGAGCGCATCGAGCCTGTGCCCCGACTTGCCGGTGTGGAAGTAGATGCAGCCATCCGCTTCATTGTACCAGTGATTCATGGGCATCCCATAAGGATAGCCCCCGTCGCCGAGCACCGACAGAATGCCGCGCGTTTCGGTTATCAGCAGCCGGATGCAGTCTTCGAGGGGAAGCTGTTTGTTTTTTCTTGTCAATGCTCTGAACATGATGCGCACCTTTCCTTTGCCCGTTTTCGCGTCTTGTCAAGGGGAGACGTAGATCGATCGTCCGGCGTCGGCCAGCCGGAACACGGCGCCGTCGGCCAGACGGACATAGATGAAATTCTGCGATCGGTCGGCGAGATAGGTCAGCGTCTCCTCATCGCAACGGAAGCGGAAATCGCCGCCGTGGCCGGTTTCCTCACTCTCGGTGAGCGTGAGGATATCGCCATTCTGTGCCCATTTGCCATAGCCGATGTGGCTGCTGAGCATCCCCTCATAGTAGGAGAAGCTGCCGTCATCGAAGAGGGTGACGGTAAAGCTTCCGCCGAAGCCGTCTTCCTCATAGAGATAGCATCGGCCGGCGAGGGTGGCCAGAGCGGCGGTCGTTTCGCTCCCATCAGCTGCGGAGGGAGCGCAGGCGGGGAGGATGCAGGCACAGATGCATACGAGAATCAAGAAGGGAAGCCGGCGTCGTTTCATCGAAATACCTCCTGTAAATCGGATTGGTATCTTTACTGCGCAAACTGGCTGCGGTAAAGGGTGTAATAGAAGCCTTTTTGTGCAAGCAGGCTCTCATGGCTGCCCTGTTCGATCACATGGCCATCCTTCATGACTAAGATCACATCGGCCTCACGGATGGTCGAGAGGCGGTGCGCGACGATGAAGGCGGTGTGGCCGGCCGTCAGGGTGGCGAAGGCCGACTGAATCTTCTGCTCGGTGCGGGTGTCAATCGAGGAGGTGGCCTCGTCGAGAATGAGCATCGGCGGCAGGCAGAGCATCACACGGGTGATGCAGAGCAGCTGCTTCTGTCCCTGCGAGAGCGCGCCGCCGTCCTCACCGATAACGGTGTTGTAGCCGTCAGGCAGACGCTTGATGAAGCTGTGGGCGTGGGCGGCCTTTGCGGCGGCAATGACCTCCTCATCGGTGGCGTCGGGACGGCCCATGACGATGTTGTCGCGGATGGTGCCGGCCTTGAGCCAGGTCTCCTGCAGTACCATGCCGTAGCTTCGCCGCAGCGAGTGGCGAGTGACGGTGCGGATATCGTGTCCGTCCACCGAGATGGCCCCGCTGTTCACATCGTAAAAACGCATGAGCAGGTTGATCAGTGTCGTTTTGCCGCAGCCGGTCGGGCCGACGATGGCGACGCGCTGGCCGGGCTTGACGGTGAGGTTCAGTCCCTCGATCAGCGGACGGTCGGGGGTGTAGCTGAAGGCCACATCGCGCAGTTCAACTGCACCTGCCGGCGTGTCGAGAACATGGGCATCGTCTGCATCGGGGGTCTGGGGCACCTCGTCGATCAGCGCAATGACCCGCGCGGCGCAGGTGAGGGCGTTCTGCAGCTCGGTGATGACGCCCGAAATTTCGTTGAAGGGCTTGGTGTACTGGTTGGCGTAGCTGAGGAAGATGGTCAGCCCGCCGACCGAGAGCCCGCCGCCGATGGCGACAAATGCGCCGACAATGCCGACTGCGGCGTATACCATCGAGTTGACAAAGCGAGTGCAGGGATTGGTCAGCGAGGAGAAGAAGATGGCCTTGAGCGAGGCGGCGCGCAGGGCTTCGTTGACGTCCGAGAAGCGGTCAAGCACGCGGTCCTCCATGCCGAAGGCCTGCACCACCTTCTGCCCGCCGATCATCTCATCGACCAGCGCGGTCTGCGCGCCGCGGGCTTCGGCCTGGGCGCGGAAGAAGGTGTGGGTGCGCCGCGCGATGAAGGCGGCGACAAAGAGGGAGAGCGGGGTGATGAGTACCACGATCAGCGCGATGCCGGGGTGGATGGAGAGCATGAAGCCGATGGTGCCGACAATGGTGATGACACCGGTGAAGAGCTGGGTGAAGCCCATCAAGAGGCCGTCGGCGAACTGGTCGACATCGGCGATCACGCGGCTGACGATCTCGCCGGCCGGATGCTGATCGAGGTAGGAAAGCGGCAGGATCTGAATCTTGCGGAAGGCATCCCGGCGCATGTCCTGCACGGTGTGGAAGGTGATGGCGTTGTTGGTGAGGTTCATCAGCCACTGGGCCAGCGCGCCGACGGCGGTGATTACCCCGACGGTGATCAGCAGGGCGCCGATGGCAGAGAAGTCGACCTGCCCGGGGGCGACGATGCAGTCGATGGCGCGGCCGACCAGAATGGGCACATAGAGCGCGGAGGCCACCTGAAGGGCGGCGAAAAGCAGCGTCAGCGCGATCTGCCAGCGGTAACGCCGCAGACGGCGCAGGACGGTGCGGAGGGTGGAGGAAGAGCGGGTGAGTTTCATCATTTCTCCTCCTTCTCAAACTGCGAGTAGTAGATCTCGGCGTAGGTGGGGCAGTCCCGGAGCAGGCTGTCGTGGGTGCCGATGCCGGCGACTTCGCCGTCCTCGAGGACGACGATCTGGTCGGCATGGCGGACCGATGCGGCGCGCTGGGAGACGATGAAGGTAGTGGTATCGGTCAGCGTGCGCAGTGACTGCCGCAGGGCGGCGTCGGTGGCATAGTCGAGCGCCGAGGCGCTGTCGTCGAGGATGAGGATGTCGGGCCGGCCGACCAGGGCGCGGGCGATGGTCAGACGCTGGCGCTGACCGCCCGAGAGGTTGCGGCCGTTCTGGGCGATGTAGGCATCCAGTCCGCCGGCCTTTTTCTCTACGATCTCACGCGCCTGTGCCAGCTCAAGTGCCCGCCAGAGGGCGGCATCGTCGGTCGCATCTCCCTCGTGCGCGCCCCAGAGCAGGTTGTCGCGCACCGTGCCGGCGAAGAGCATGGCCTTCTGGGGCACCACGCCGATCTTGTGCCGCAGGGCGGCGGTGGCGTAATCGCGGACATTGCGGCCGTCGATGCGAACCTCGCCCGCCGTTGCATCGTAGAAGCGGGGGATGAGGTTGACCAGCGTGGTTTTGCCCGAGCCTGTACCGCCGATGATGCCGACTGTCTGGCCGCGCGGAACACTCAGGTCCAGCTGTGCCAGCGAAGGCTCGGCGGCGCCGGCGTAGGCGAAGGATACCCCGCGAAATTCGACGGCGGGGGCCTGCGGATCGCCGGACTCTGCCGGCCGTTCCGCAATCGGCATTGAGGAGCGGACACCGAACACAGCGTTGATGCGGCCTGCGCAGGCCAGCGATTTGTTGACGGTAATGATGAGGTTGGCCAGCTTGATCAGCTCAACGAGGATCTGGCTCATGTAGTTGTAGAGAGCGACCACCTGCCCCTGAGTGAGCATACCGTTGTCCACGCGAAGTGCGCCGGTTTGGACCAGCGCGATGACGGCCAGGTTGACGATGACGTAGGTAAGCGGGTTCATCAGCGCCGATACGCGGCCGACCTTGAGCTGCAGGGCGGTGAGTGCACGGTTGCGGTCATCAAAGGCTTCACGCTCGGCATCCTCACGGCCAAACGCACGGATGACCCGCGCGCCAAGCAGATTCTCCCGCGTGCTGCCCAGTACCCGATCAAGGCCGGACTGTACCTGCCCGAGGCGCGGGATGCTCCAGCACATGATGCCGAACACCACCACCGACAGGGCGGGAATGGTGACCACAAAGACGAGCGCGGAGGGCAGATCCACGGTGAAGGCCATGATCATGGCACCGAACACGATGAAGGGCGAGCGCAGAAAGAGCCGCAGAACGAGGTTAACGCCCGACTGTACCTGATTGACATCGGCCGTCATGCGGGTGATGAGGGTGGCGGTGCCGATCTGATCCAGCTCGGTGTAGGAGAGCGACTGGATGTGCGCAAAGAGGGCATGGCGCAGCGAAGCGGCCGAGCCGACTGCCGCCCGCGCGGCAAAGTACTGCGCCGTGACCGAGCAGGCAAGGCCGATCAGCCCCAGTGCGACGAGAATTCCCCCCATCTGCCAGATGACGGCCGTCTGCTCGCCCTCAATGCCGCGGTCAATGATGGCGGCGACCACAAGAGGGACGAAAAGCTCAAAAATGGCCTCGAGCATCTTGAAGAGCGGGGCCAATATGCAATCGCGGCGGTAGGCGCGAAGGTGCGTCAGCAGTTGTTTCATGAGTGTTTCCTTTGCATGAATTTTTTGTTTGTTGCAAAATTCATCCATTATTATACGCTTTCCGGGCGCGCTTGTCAAGCAAGGCAGTCCCAAATCTGGGAATCGAGTGACGAAAATGTGAAAACTCTTCGACAGCGCTTGACAGAATGCGCGCCGCGCGGTAAAATATAGGCATATGCTTTGACGGCCGCCGGCGCGGCTGAATTTGAGATTGTGAGGAAAACAGATCATGAAACGGTTAGATTATCTCCTTCGCCTGCTCGCGGCAGTGCTGATTCTGATGCTTTGCGTGGGGCCGATGGCGGGCTGCTCGCCCAAGGGCGACGTAGTCATGGAGCTGGACGGCCAGTCGGTTACGGCCAATATGTATGCGTTCTGGCTGTCGCGCTACAAGGCTTTCTTTGTCTACTATTATATGAATGGCGCTGAAGACATGCAGATGTGGGATACCGTTGTGGACGAGACCGGCAAGACCATCAACGATACCTTTACCGGTTACGTCAAGGACAATGCCCGCACCTATGCGGCAGCGCTGTATCTCTACAACCATTACGGCCTGAAGCTCTCCGATGCCGACAAGGCACAGATCCAGGCTGACATGGATGACCTCCTGGCCGCCCATGACAGCAAGAGCGCGCTCAACGCGGAACTGGCCAACTATGGCGTCAACTATGACATCCTCAAGGAGATCTATACCATCGAGGCCAAGGTCAAGCAGCTGCAGGACTATCTGTTCAGCGAGAAGGGCCCCGAACCGCTGACCAAGGAACAGCGCGATGCATATTATGAGAAGAACTACGCGCGCATCGAGCATATCTTCATCAGCACCGGTGCGAAATATGTATATGAAGACGAGATGGGTACCTATGAGATCGACGAAAACGGCAATCCTGTCACCGTCCCGCTGACCGAGGAGGAACTGAACGCACAGCGCACAAAGGCGGTCGAGGTGGTGGCAAAGCTGAGCTCGGGCGAGAGCTTCTCCGCACTGATGGAGGCCTACAACGAGGATACCGCCGCATCCCTCTATCCCGACGGCTATTATTTCACCCGCACCACAAACTATGTGGAAGAGGTGATCTCGGCCACCTTTGAACTGGAGGAGAATGCATGGCGCATGGTGGAGAGCGATATTGGCTATCACATCATCCGCCGGCTGCCCCTGGGAGAGGAGGCCTACGCTTCGACGGCTTCTGCCGATTTCTTCGCCGATTTCGAGAGCAATCTGATCGTCGAGCGCTTCACCGAGGTGATGACGCCCTATATGGAAAAGGTCGTGGTGCACGATGAGATTGCCGATCTCTACTCGCTGAAATCGGTCAAGCCGAACTATCAGTATTAATCTCTGCGGCGGGAGATGCCATGGCATCTCCCGCTTTTTTGCGATCTGGCAAAAAAGGGGTTGACAGAGGACGAAAACTGTGTTATACTGTCCTCACGCACGAGAATAGAATAGCAAACAGGGGTGCTGACCTAAGGTCGGCTGAGATGGGCGAGGCCCGAACCCTTTAACCTGATTCGGATAATACCGGCGTAGGGAGTTTGATGGAGTGGACGCGTCCTCTTGATACAACCGCACGGGTAGATTCCCGTGCGATTTTTGTATTTGGAGGTGTTTTCTTTATGAAGAAAACCAAGACTCAGCGTCTTATCCTGACCGCCATGATGCTTGCGGTCGCCTGCGTACTGGCGCTCCTGTGCCAGTACATCCCCTTCCTCAATCAGGCCTTCGGCGGCGGCTTTACCGTTGCCAGCATGCTGCCCATCGTCATCATTGCGTATATGTTCGGTACGCGGTGGGGACTCTTCACCGGCTTCGTCTATGCCGTCCTGCAGATGCTCATGGGCCACAGCACCGTCGTCTCCTTCTTCCTCCCCTCCAGCGATAGCTATATGATTCTCGGCTATGCCATTCTCGTCGTCCTCATCGACTATATCATCGCTTATACTGTGCTCGGCCTTGGCGGAATCTTCCGCCGCCGTTTCGGCAAAACGTCCGCACTTTGTCTGGGCTGCGTGGTGGCCCTGTCTCTGCGCTATCTGGCACACATTATCTCCGGCGCTATCTTCTTTGGTACCTGGGCTGAGTGGTTTTTCTCTGAGATGGGTGCTTTCGGCGAGTCGATCCTCGGCACCTTCTCGGGTGCCTCGCTGTCGGTCGTTTACTCGATTGTCTACAACGGGATGTATATGATTCCCGAGATCGTGGTGACGACCATCATCGCCGCCGTGATTGCCCAACTGCCGCAGATCGCCGTCTGCCGCGTTGAGGACTGAATTTTGGGGGCATCGTGCTGCGGCACGGTGCCCCTTTTGCTTTGCTCTTGACAAAATTCTTTTTTTGTGCTTTAATTATCTTCGGATGACATTTTCCTTCGGAGGAGCACATATGGAACTTCCTTCTCTTCGGCAACAGCGGATTCTGCGCATTGCTTGCTGCGTGGTCTATTTTGCCAGTTATATGACGCGCGTCAATTATGCAGCGGCAATTTTGGCGATTTGCGCAGATTTGGGGCTTTCTCGCCCCGATGCGGGGATTGCTGTGACCGTCAACTTTTTTTCCTACGGTATTGGCCAGATCATCAACGGTGTGCTGGGCGACCAAATCGCGCCAAAGTGGATGATCTTCGGCGGCCTGGCAGGAACGGTTTGCTGCAACCTGCTGATGCCTTCCCTGAACTCGGTGGCTTTGCTGACTCTGGTTTGGTGTGCCAACGGATATTTTCAATCGATGCTCTGGCCGCCGATGGTTCGTCTGCTGGCTGAGAATCTGGACGA
>JAFWBJ010000151.1 GCA_017507145.1 Clostridia bacterium
CATAGGCTGCCCGGTGAGAACGACTTCGTCTCATCATGTGGGTACGCGATGCATCGCAGGGTTGAATCCCTGAAGGTGCACCAGCAGTCAGTGTTTTTATCGCAGAGGGTCCACCCGTTCCCATTCCGAACACGGAAGTTAAGCTCTGCGGAGCCGACAATACTTGGCGGGAGACTGCCCGGGAAGATAGGTCGATGCTGACACAAAAGTTCCGAGACAATATTGCCTCGGAACTTTTTTTATGCCGCTTACCCAATCAACCGACGGTTGAGAAAAACTTTCCTGCGGCGGATTGACAGGCCGGGCAGGATATGTTATACTGTTACCGTAATCCTATTCTAATTTCAGCCAAAGGAGGCGATGATGATGAAGAACATGAATATTGATCGGATGTCATTATCGCCGGCGGCATGCTGAATACAAGAGAAATCAATTCGACGCACATCCGATCTTGGGTGTGCGTTTTTCATAAAGAGCTTACTTGGGCTGAGGTATAGCTTTGCGCACCCGTAAGGGTGCGTTTCCTTTTTTGCGGAAAACACCAATTGATGTCAAACCGGGGCGCCGGCGAGGAGAAAGGAGAAATTTGCATGTCGAGTATAGCAATGATAAGCTTAAACCGAGAAAGAGGGGATGCTGATGAAGCGATTGAGAAGTAAACTGCTGTCCATGGAACCCAACACGATCACATACAAGGCGATGTATGAGGGTGGGATGACGATTGTCGATCCCGCACATCCAACGATGGCGCCGTATGTGGATTACAGCCCGATATATTACCACGAGCGGATTGCATTTGCCGTCTCGGTCACGCACAAGTTAGCGCAGGATCGGCCGACGGTGGTCATCAGCATCCCGTGTGAGATGCTCGGCATCGATGTGGTTGACCGGGCACTGGAAACGGCAGCGGCGGATTATTTTCTGCGTGCTTTCAAGCCATATGTGGATGAACTCAATGCTGCGTTGTACAATCGCAGCCGCCCTGATGAGGAGAATGGGCGCTACTACCTTTGCATGCCGGGCGGCGAGATTCTGCGCCGAAACAGTGCATATTTTGCCCTTTGCCCGCAGAAGGATTATACCAACGGCGCGGGATCAACCGTCTATCTCCTGGCCGATGGCATTGCCCGGCCGCCGATTTTTTGTCTCTGTCTCCGTATCCGGGTTCAGCTGCCGAGGAAGAAACTGCGCAAGGCGGTGCAGATGCTCTGCCGTGACCTTCCCGATGTGGTTGAGCGGTTTATTGGTGGCTTGGATGCGGACGTACTGCGGCGCACGATCGAGCTTGCGGCGCGGCAGGCGGCGATCCGTGCGTGGCTGAAGACCAGCGATTACTGTGCATTTGTTGCCAACGGGAGCATCCTCCCCCGCGCCAAGGGAACTGACCTGCCGATGATGGATGCCATCCCGTTCAAGTCTGCGCCGAATGACGAAATCGCGATTTGCGGTGTGCGCGGAATGGGGATCAGAAAGGGGGTTACGGTGATCACGGGCGGCGGCTATTCGGGCAAGTCGACTTTGTTGGATGCCATCTCGGCCGGCATCTATGACCACGCACTCGGCGATGGACGTGAGCTTTGCATCACCGACGAAAGTGCGGTTACGATATCTGCGGAGGACGGGCGTAGCGTCAAGCATGTCAATATTTCGCCCTTCATCAAATGGCTGCCGGGCGGCGACACGCGGGATTTTTCCACCGAGCATGCCTCCGGCTCAACCTCGCAGGCGGCGAATATTATGGAGGCGATCGATTGCGGGGCGAAACTGTTGCTCATCGACGAGGACAGAAGCGCCACAAACTTTATGATTCGCGATCGTATGATGAAAGCGCTGATCGAAAAAGAGCCAATCACCCCCTTTACCGATCGTGTCAACGAACTGCATACCGAGCATGGCGTCTCCACCATTCTGGTTATCGGCGGAAGCGGCGAGTATCTGTCTGTGGCCGATCGCATTTACCTGATGGAAGGGTATCGGATTTATGATGTGACCGAAAAATCCAAACATATTTGCCAGTCGCACGGCGCCGCATCTGAATTGCCGCCTCCTGCCGACTGGAGGCAGAACAGGATTCTCCGTGCCGAGCGCTTTTCCTCCTATCCTGCAGGCAGCGGCACCGAGCGGCTGGCTGTCTCGGATATGGGGTTTGTGTGCATCGGCGACGAAACCATCGATGTGCGTGGCCTGCACGACATGGTTTCTCCCGGACAGCTGAACGCGCTTAGCCTGATGCTGCGCTATCTGGCGGTGTCGAACCGGGATGATCCGATCAATATCGGACAGCGCGCGGATGAACTCTATGCGCGCATCGAGGAGGAGGGGGTAGATATTCTGTACACCGCCTTCTTCACCACCTGTTCACGTTTTCTGGATCTGCCACGCCGCCAGGAGCTGATGGCGCTGATCAACCGCATGAGACAGATTTGTCTGACGAAGGGAGGGGGGCTGTCATGAGTTTGCCCGCCTATCGCATCACGCTTGGCGAGCGGATTTTGGCCTATCGGCGGGAGAAGGCGATCTCCCAGCGCGCATTTGGCAAGTTGGTTGGGGTCTCCGCACAGGCGGTCAGCAAGTGGGAGCAGAACCTGTGCTGCCCGGATATTCTCGTCCTTCCGGGCCTCGCGCAGATCCTTGCCTGCTCGATCGATGACTTCTTTGAAGTGCGTGACCCGGACGCATCCCGCTGAGCGGATGTCTAAATCGCGCAAACAGAAAGGTCCTGCTCTGCGGATAATTGGAGCAGGACCTTAGCTTTATCTCTGGGAATTATGCCAGATCGACGCGGCAGCGGATCTCGCCGGCGAAAAAGGCGCGGATGTTTTCTCCCATCTCGCTGATGCAGCGCTGACGGGCCTCGACGGCCCCCCACGCCATGTGCGGGGTGAGGCAGACGTTGGGCAGTTCGCGGACGGCGTAGAGCGGGTGATCGGCCGGCATGGGCTCGACTGAATAGA
>JAFWBJ010000152.1 GCA_017507145.1 Clostridia bacterium
ATCGTGCTCGGCAACCTCTACTATGGCGGCTGCTCGCTGGCGCAGCATCTGACCTTTGCTAAAAAGAATGAGGCTGCCTATCAGTACTATAAGAATACGGCCGGCACCTGGACCTCCACCAAGAACTGCACGCTGGAGACCGCCCTGCTGGACGAGGATTGGGACTACATCTCGATGCAGGAAACCTCCAAGACCAACGGACTCAAGAGCAGCTACGCCAATGTACTCTCTGGACTGATCGACTATGTGAGAACCAAGAACACCACAGCAGAGCTGATCTGGCATATGACTTGGGCGTATCAGCAGGACAGCACCCACTCTGCCTTCCCCAGGTATGGAAGCAGCCAGCAGAAGATGTATGAGATGATTGTGGACTGCACCAAGACCTGCATTCTGACAGAGGAGCGCATTTCGCTGGTCATCCCCTGCATGACGTCGATTCAGAACGCGCGCACATCCTTCCTCGGCGATACGCTGACGCGGGACGGCTATCATCTGGACTATCAGATCGGCCGCTACATTGCGGGCTTGACCTGGTATGCCGCCATCACCGGCGCGTCGGTAGAGCATATTCGCTATAATCCGGCCCCGGCTTCGATCACCGAAGACATGCTGGCCGTTGCCCGAGAGTCGGTACGCAATGCGATTGCGGAGCCGCATGCGGTGACCCTCTCCAAGCTGACCGAAGGTGAGCGTCCGACGGTCACCGTGACCAAGGACGACCCGTCGGTTGAACACAATCCCGCCGATTTCTACGAAACGGATGCGAAGATCGCGCAGGCGAACGGCGTGGACTTGTCCAAGTACACTCTCTTCAACTGGAATCATCTGACCAATCAGTATTGGGTCTGCACCAGCAGAGCGACACCGTCTTCGCCGAGCTCCAGTTCCAGTACATACCAGCAGAATGTCTGCACCGAGCGAAAGTACAGCCTCGAGGAGATTCCGCTGGGCAGTATCTTTATTTGCGATCCCGGATGGCAGTATCGGCTTGAGATTTTCGTCAAAGAAAACGCGGCGTACACCGGTGAGCGTCCGCCTTTGAGCCGGGCGTAGTACTATGTGCTCGATGAAGCCCGCATGGGGGATTGCAACTATATCGCATGGAATATTTCCTCCTCGCCTAAGCGCAACATCTCGGCGATTTATGCCCAGGCGGCGTGCCACGTTCGTGTTTACGTGCCGAAAACCTAATAGAATTGGCCGTCCGCGCTGTGTGGACGGCCAATTTTTTGCCGGCATGCCTTGCAATTTGGCGGCCGGTATGGTATAATATCCATATTATGCGATTCCATCGGTTTGGAGGATAAGATTATTATGCATGTCGTAATTGGTATCGATGTCGGCGGAAGCACGACGAAGATTGTCGGCTTCAAGGAAGAGGGAGACAGACGTGAACTGCTGGAGCCCATGTTCGTCCGTGCAACCGACCCGATTACCTCGATTTATGGAGCCTTCGGCAAATTCACTTCACTGAGCGGTCTGGCACTGTCCGATATCGACCGCGTGATGGTGACCGGTGTTGGCTCCACTTATATTACCGCACCGCTCTACGGACTGCCTTGCCTGCGTGTCCCAGAGTTCTCCTGCGTCGGTAAGGGAGGAATCTACCTCTCTGGCCTGGAGGATACGATCGTGGTGAGCATGGGCACCGGCACAGCCTTCATCCACGCGACGCAGGACGGCCTCTGCGACTATCTCGGCGGTACCGGCGTCGGCGGCGGTACGCTTCTTGGCCTGTCGAAAAAACTGCTGGGCATGGACAACATCGAGCACATCGAGCAGCTGTGCGAGAAGGGTGACCTCAGCAAGGTCGACCTGCGGGTCGGCGACATGTCGGACAACCGTCTCTTCCCTGAGATCAATCATGACCTGACCGCATCCAATTTCGGCAAAGTCAGCGACCTGGCCAACCGCCACGACCTCGCGCTGGGCATTGCCAACATGGTCTCCGAGACCATCGCCATGATTGCGCTCTTCGCCGCCCGCAGCTTTTCGATCAAAAACATTGTACTGACCGGTAACTTGACCACCATAAAGCCGATTCGTGATGTCTTTGACGGCTTGGAAGCGCACTTCGGCGTGCGGTTCCTCATCCCCGAAAATGCGCAGTTCGGTACGGTCATCGGTGCGGCACTGAGCAGCGTAGACGAGGGGAGCGCGCTTTAATGGAGACTCTGCATATCCGTCACGCCGAGCGGCGCGATATTCCCGATCTCGTCCGCCTGCTTGAGCAGGTGGAGCTGGTCCATCACGAAGGCCGGCCCGATCTCTTCAAATGCGGCGGGCGCAAGTACACCGATGAGCAGCTCTGCGCCATCCTCGCCGATCCGCACACGCCGATCCTCGTCGCCTGCGGGGCGGATGACCACGTGAAAGGTTACGCTTTCTGCATCTTCCGGCAGTTCCTCGATGACAATATCCTCACCGATGTCAAGACCCTCTACATTGATGATCTCTGCGTCGACGAGACCTGCCGCGGCCAGCACATCGGCCGCACGCTCTACGATGCCGTCCTCGCTTTTGCCCGCGAGAATGACTGCTACAACGTCACCCTCAACGTCTGGAGCTGCAACGAATCGGCCATGCGCTTCTACGAGAAATGCGGCCTCACCCCCCAGAAAGTAGGGATGGAGGTCATCCTTTGATCAACGCCCCCCGCGCCCAACCGGTGCGGGGGTTCTTTTTGCGTCTGGGTGAATTGGCCAAGTTCGGATGTGCCGATTTGTCTAAAACAACGAAATCAAAGCATTGCTGTTGACAATCAAGCGAACGCATGGTAAAATA
>JAFWBJ010000153.1 GCA_017507145.1 Clostridia bacterium
GGACCGTACAAATTTGCATCGCCCAAAATCGGGAGCGGCCTAAATCAGCAAAAGTCAAACACATCTGTAAGTACAAATACTCGACAACCGAACGAAATACCCCTGCCCGACAGTTCGTGGCAGGGGTACTTTATCTTTTCAGCTAAGGAAACGCAAAATCTGCACAATCCAAAATCCAAGGCGGCCTAAATTAGCAAAAGTCTGACACATCCGTAAGTACAAACAAGTAACAACCGAACGAAAAACCCCTGCCCGACAGTTCGTGGCAGGGGTACTCTATCTTTTCGGCTAAGGCTGGCAAAGCAAGGGGACTGAGAGGGGGCGCGGGGGAGAGAAGGAACTGCGCCAGCTGGTCCTTCTCTCCCCCGATCCAGCCGCACGAAGCCCTCTGCACCGCACAATCCCCCTATAACCTTCACTCCACAATAGCCACACCCGCCGACGTACCAATGCGATCCGCCCCCGCCTCAATCAGCGCGAGCGCCGCCTCACGGGTCTTGATCCCGGCCGAAGCCTTCAGCTTCACATTGCCGGTAACATTCGCCTTCATCAGCCGAATATCCTCAACCGTGGCCGCACCCACCGAAACACCGGTGCAGGTCTTGACAAAATGCGCCCCCGCCTCGCAGGCGAGCCGCGTCGCACAAGCCTTCTCCTCGTCGGTCAGCAACCCCGTCTCAATAATCACCTTTACCGTCCGGCCACCGGCCGCCTCAACCACCGCCGCAATCTCGCTGCGAACATAGTCCACGTCACCATCCTTGAGTCGGCCGACATTGATGACCATGTCAAACTCCTCGCAGCCCATCGCATAGGCATCCTTCGTCTCGGCAACCTTCACCGCCGTCGTGTTCCGCCCGAGCGGGAAGCCGATCACCGTGCAAACCTTCACCGGGCAGTCGGCCAGAAGCGCCACGGCATCGGGAATGTCGCAGGGATTGACGCAAACCGACGCAAAGCCGTATTGCTTTGCCTCAGCACAAAGCCGCGCAATGTCGGCGCGGGCCGCGGCCGGCTTGAGATTGGTGTGATCGATGGTCTGATTGATGTTCATCATATTTTCCTCCGCGTGTCTGTTTGATATTGCCATTATACCACGCCGTCGTGCCCCTTGTCAATTGCCGTCATTTGAATTCGCAGAAAATTCCCCCCTCCCCTTGCATTTCCCCCCTTCGTGTGCTATAATGAACCTAACCATAACCCGAGAAAGAGAGGTACTCGCCATGAATACAATCAAAATCGATAAAAAAACCTGCTTGATGGTCGCTCACCGCGGCTGCAGCGGTCTCGAACGCGAGAATACTAACGCCGCTTTCGTCGCCGCCGGTAACCGCAGCTATTGGGGTATCGAAACCGATATCCACTACACTGCCGACGGTAAGTATATCCTCTACCACGACAATTCTACTCCCCGCCTCTGCATCGACGAAATGGTCGTTGAGAAGACCACCTTCGACACCCTCCGCAGCCTGACCCTCATCGACCTCGATGGCAAGAAGGGCCGCTCCGACCTGCGGATGCCTACCCTCGAGGAGTACATTGGCATTTGCAAAAAATATGAGAAGGTTGCCGTGCTTGAGCTGAAGAATGCCTTCCCGCGCGAGCAGGTGCACGAAATCTGCGCCGCCATCGAAGCGATGGACTACCTGCAGAATACCGTCTTCATCGCCTTCTCCTACGAGAACCTTGTCTACCTGCGCGAAAAGTACCCGACCCAGCCCGCGCAGTTCCTGACCAAGGCCTATACCGATGACCTCATCGACCTCCTCAAGGCGCAGAATCTTGATCTTGACATCCGTGCTTCCGCCCTTACCGAGGAGAATGTCGCCGCCCTCAAGGCCGCCGGCATTCGCATCAACTGCTGGACGGTCAATGACCCCGAGGAGGCTGAGCGCCTGATTGCCTGGGGTGTCGATTATATTACGACGAATATTTTGGAATAAAAGACCGTGGGGGCACTTTTTTGCAAAAAAGTGCCCCCACACCCCCCAAAAAAACAGCAGCGGGGACGCATCAAATCTGATGCGTCCCCGCTGCAAAGTTTTTGCGGAGTCCAGAGGTGCTTTTTTCAAAAAGCACCTCTGGTGGGGGTTCGGGGGCAACACCCCCGTTACAGCATCGTTGCGCGGAGCTCTTCCGGAGACTTTGCGCTCAGCAGTGCCGGCGGGATGTCGAGCACTGTCTTGCAGCCGCGCTCACCTGCTGCGGCGAGACGGTGCGCCGCGCGGGCGTAGGCGACCAGCACCGATGCGGTAAACTCGGGGTTGGAGTCAAGCTTCAGGCTGTACTCGATCACATGGCGATGCTCGCCCGAGAGCCCCGTTTTGCCGGTGCGGATGACGAAGCCGCCGTGCGGGATGCCGCTGTGCTCGGCGCGCAGCTCTTCGGCGGTGATGAAGTGGACGGTCGTGTCATAGTCGGCGAAGTAGTTGGGCATCGACTTGATCTCTGCCTCGATGCGGGCGCGGTCGGCGCCCTCCTCGGCGACGACAAAGCACTCGCGGGTGTGCTTTTCGCGGGTGGTCAGCGTAGGCTCACTGCCGCTGCGGACGGCCTCCAGCGCCGCCTCAACGGGAATGGTGTACTGCTTGCCGTCGGCCACGCCCTCGACGCGGCGGATGGCATCCGAGTGACCCTGGCTGACGCCCTTGCCCCAGAAGGTGTAGTCCTGACCGTCGGGCAGGATCGCCGACGCGTAGACGCGATTGAGCGAGAACATGCCGGGGTCCCAGCCCACCGAGATAATGCCCACCTTGCCCGACGCCGCGGCGGCGGCGTTGACGGCGGCGAAGTGCGCCGGGATCTTTGCGTGCGTGTCAAAGCTGTCGATGACGTTGAAGTGTGCGGCCAGCGCGGGGGTCTGGGTCGGCAGGTCGGTGGCGCTGCCGCCGCAGAGGATCATGACGTCGATGCGGTCAGTCCAGGCGGCGACGTCGGCGGCTGCGACGACCGGAACGCCGGCGGTGGCGATGGTCAACGCGGCGGGGTCGCGACGGGTAAAGACAGCAGCTAAAGTCATGTCCGGATTCTGCCGAATGGCGGCCTCTACCCCGCGGCCGAGGTTGCCGTACCCGAAAATACCAATGCGAATGCTCATTGTTTTGCTCCCAATTTCAATAGAATGCGGCCGGTTGGCCGATTTGGATTAATTGTACCACAAAGCTGTGAATTTTTCAACGTGTTCGGGCGAAAAACCTTGCCGCGAAAAAAGTTTTTTCGCTTGACACCCCCTCTCTGCCGTGCTATACTACTCTTGAAAATTTATTTTGATGAGGTGTATCATGAAACACGATCTGCTTCCCAATCTCCCCAGTTTCAAGGCAAATCTGCATACCCATACCAACCTCTCCGATGCAAAGCTTTCTCCCGCCGAGCAGAAGGAAGCTTATGTCAAGGCCGGTTATTCGATCATTGCCTTCACCGAGCATGATGTGATCTTCGACCACAGCCACCTGGCTGACGAGAACTTCCTGCCCCTCATCGGCTACGAGCTGGCTATCAACGATACCAACGACACTGTTGGCCGTACCTGCCACTTCTGCTTCATCGCAACCGATCCCGACAACATCGAGCAGCCCTACATCTACCCCTCTCCCTACCTGCCCGAGGGTGTCAAGCCCAACTTCGTTCCCCACTACACCCCCGAGCACATCTCCGAGATGATGCGTGTCGGCCGCGAGAAGGGCTTCTTCATCTCCTACAACCATCCTACCTGGTCGCAGGAGAGCTACCCCCAGTATATGAACTACCACGGGATGCACGCCGTTGAGATTGTCAACTACGGCATCAAGAGCACCGGCTACCACGAGATCAACCACCGCGTCTATGACGATATGCTCAAGGGCGGCGAGCGCATCTTCTGCACCGCGTCCGACGACAACCACAATATCTATCCCTTCGAGTCGCCCTACTCCGACTCCTTCGGCGCCTTCACCATGATCCGCGCCGAGAAGCTTGAGTATCGCACCATTACCAAGGCGCTGCTCGACGGCAACTTCTACGCTTCCCAGAAGCCGCTGATCAACGACCTGTGGGTCGAGGACGGCGAGGTCCACGTCACCTGCTCGCCTGTCAGCCAGATCTATTACAGCACCGGCATCCGCAACGCCGCTATCCTCAACGCCGAGGGCGCTCCCCTCACCGAGGCTACCTTCAAGATCAACCCCAATGATCGCTACTTCCGCCTCACCCTCACCGACGACCATAACCTTTCCGCCTTCACCAGCGCATACTTCCTCGATACGCTGCCGGCTGAGTGCCTGACGAAGTAAGGACGGTCGGGGTTTCACCCCGAACCCCACTGGGGGCGCTTTTTTCAAAAAGCGCCCCCAGACCCCCACAAAAACTTTCCAACAGCCCTCATTATGAGGGTTGTTGCTGTTTTTTGGGGTTTTCAAAGGGGCCTTTTTTGCAAAAAAGTCCCCTTTGGCAGGGTGTGGGACAGCGTCCCACGACCTTTCCCTTTACATCCCCCCCATTTTGTGGTATACTATACCCAAACCCCAACGGAGGTGCGAAATGAAGATTCTGATGACCACGATGTCGATGGATATCGGCGGCGCCGAAACGCATGTACTGGAGCTTTCGCGCGCGCTGGTACGGGCCGGCTGTGCGGTGACGGTTGTCTCCTGCGGCGGTGCGTATCTGCCTGCGCTGGCTGCGGCCGGTGTGCGGCACATCACGCTGCCGCTGAACACCAAGCGCCCCGCCGCGCTGATCAAATCCTACTGCGGCCTTGCCCGCCTGCTGCGCGACGAGCAGTTTGACATCGTCCACGCGCACGCACGCATCCCCGCTTTTCTCTGCGCCATGCTGCACCGCCGGCTGGGCTTCCGCTTTGTCACCTCGGCGCATGCCCGCTTCCGGGTCAACGCCTGGCTGCGCCGTGCGTCGGCCTGGGGTGAGCGCACCATCACCATCAGCGATGACCTCAAGCAGTACCTCATCGACAACTACGGCCTCTGCCCCGACAATATCATCACCACCATCAACGGCATCGACATGGACCGATTTTCGCCGGCCGCCGCGGCTTCGCCTGACACCGCTGCCCTGGCTGCGCAGATCGGCCTGCAACCCGAGAGCCGCCGGCTGGTCTTCGTCAGCCGCATGGATACCGACTGCTCGCTGGTGGCCGAACAGCTGATCGCCGTCCTGCCCGGCCTGCGCGCCCGGCACGGGGAGGTTGAGCTGATCCTGGTGGGCGGCGGCAGCGACTCCGCCCGCATCGCGTCGCTGGCCGAGGCGGCCAACCGCGCCATGGGTACCGCCGCCATCCATACCCTCGGCAACCGCACCGATGTCGACCGCTGTATTGCGCTCGGCGACATCTTCATCGGCGTCTCCCGCGCCACGCTGGAGACCATGGCTGAGGGCAAGCCGGTGGTGGTCGCCGGCAACGAGGGCTGGCTGGGTACCCTGACGGCCGACAATCTCGCCGCCGCCATGGATACCAACTTCTGCTGCCGCGGCTTTGCTCTGCCCCGCGCCGAGTGGCTGGCTCGCGATCTCGACGACCTGCTCGGCCGCACACCGGAAGAGCTCGCCGCCATGGGCGAGGCCAACCTCGCCGTCATCCGCGCCCACTACTCGGCCGACCGCATGGCGGCCGACTGCCTGGCCGTCTACCGCACCCTCACCCCACGCCGGCTCTACCGGCAGGGCGAGGTGGTCATCAGCGGCTACTACGGCTTCGGCAACCTCGGCGACGATAGCCTGCTTGCCTGCATCCTCGACAATCTCCGCGCCGTCCGGCCCGATCTGCGCGTGACGGTGCTGGCCAAAAACCCCCGCCGCATGCGCGAGCGCTTTGCCGTCCGCTGCATCGGCCGCATGAACCTGCCGGCCATCCTGCGCGAGCTGCGCGGAGCCAGCCTGCTCATCTCGGGCGGCGGATCGCTGCTGCAGGACAACACCAGCACCAAGTCGCTGCTCTATTACCTGGCCGTTATCCGCCTGGCCCAGCTCTGCCGGACACCGGTGATGCTCTACGCCAACGGCATCGGCCCGCTCTACCGCGCCCGCAACCGCACCCGCGCCGCTGCCGCACTCGAGAAGATCGACCGCATCACCCTGCGCGACCCCGCCTCGCTTGACGAGCTGACTGCGCTGGGCATCCGCCCCGATCCGGCGCGCATCACCCTGACGGCTGACCCCGCCTTCACCCTCACCCCCGCACCGGCGTCGCGCATCTCGGCCATTCTGGCCCGCACGGCCTATCGGCCCGATCAGCGCTATTACGCCGTCTCGCTGCGCGCCTGGCACATGCTGGGTGCGGCCGACGGCATGCTGGGTGAGCAGGCCTTCATCGACGAGGTCTCGCGCGCCATCACCCGCATCCACGCCGACACCGGCATGCTGCCCATCTTCATCCCCATGCAGGCGGGCCTGGACGGCGCGATCTGCCGCACCCTGCTGACCGCCGCACCCGAGGGCAGCCTGCTGCTTGAGAATCTCACCGCCCCCGAGCTGTGCGGCCTGCTTTCCCGCCTGACGCTGGTGGTGGGCATGCGCCTGCACATGCTGATCTACGCGACGCATATGCACCTGCCGGCCATCGGCATTTCCTATGACCCCAAGGTCGATGCCTTCCTCAGCTACGCCGGCCAGCCCGCGCCCATCATCCCCGATCATGCCTTCGCCGATACCCTGGCGGATGCCGTCGGTGCCGCCCTGGCCGCACCCGACACCGCCCGCCTGGCCGCCCGCGATGCCGAGCTCGCCGCCCTCGCGCGCCGCAACGCCGAGCTGGCCCTGGAGCTCTGCCAATAAAAACCAAGCGCCCCTTACGCATTGCGTAAGGGGCGCTTGCCGTTTCGCTTATTCGGCGCGATCGTCACCGCTGCCGTCGCTGTAAGCCAGGGTGGACAGGCGATAATAGAGCAGGCCGTCGCGGGTCGAGGTCGCGTCAAAGAGGATGCCGTAGTCGAGCAGATAGCGGTAGATCTCCTCACTGCCGGTGGCGCGCTCGGTGAAGCGCAGGGTCAGCAGGCGGCCGTTTGCCGTATCGCTGACGACGGCGGCACAGTCGGAGAAGGGAGAAGCGTCGGGGTTGCGCTCGTATTCGGCCAGCTTGTCGCAGAAGAGGTCGGGATCGGGCAGCATGGCGACAGACGCCAGCGGGAAATCCTCGCCCGATACATAAAGGCGGGAGTTGCCCATGTTGTCCTCCACCTGGTAGGTGCTGCCGTCGTGGACGCCGGTGCGCAGCAGCGCGGCCGGGTCGGGCTGGGTGCCTTCGTAGAGCGCAATCTTGAAGGCATCGCCCTGGCGGCTGAGCGAGATGCACTGGGTGAGGGTACGGTTGCCGTCGGTGTAGGTGACGGTGTAGGTGTGGGTGTAGTGATCGGCAAAGGCGAACTGCGAGAAGGCCTCGGTCAGCGAGAGCGAATCGAGCGCGGAGGGGGGGGAGACCGTCTCGGGCAGGGCCATTTCGGCGAGGATGGTCTCATAGGCCATCTGTTCGGGGGTCAGCGCGTCGTCACCGCGCGAGAAGAGCAGGGAGAGAAGGCCGGTCAGCCCGTCGATGGGGATTCGGCTCAGCCCGATGATCAGCGCCAGGGCCAAGAGGGCCAGCAATGCGACCGCCGCCAGCGAAAGCGGCTTTTTATTTTTCTCCGACATGGGCGTTCCTCCTCTCTGATGCGTCGCCGCGCTCAGGCGTGGCTGTCTTTCTTCTCCGGATCGGCGTTAGTGTCGGCGGGATCCTGCGGGGTGTCGTCGGGTTTGGCGGCCTGGTCGGGGTCGACCAGCGCGGTCTGTTCGCGGGTGACGGGGTTGCGCATCACAAACGAGGTGACGCAGAAGAGCGCCAGCGCGCTGATGATGATAATGGCGGCAGGGTAGAGCACGGGCAGCGTCAGCATCACGGCGGCGATGCCGAGGATGCCGCAGATGGCGTACAGCGTCAGCACCGAGCGGCGGTGACCGAAGCCCATGTCGATGAGGCGGTGATGGATGTGCCCGCGGTCGGCGTGGAAGGGGGACTGCCGGTGCAGCAGACGCCGGATGATGGCGAACAGGGTATCAAAGAGGGGCAGACCGAAGACCGACATGGGGATCAGGAAGGCCAGCACGGCGTGGGTCTTGAAAATGCCGGTGACCGAGAGCACCGAGAGGGTATAGCCGAGGAAGAGCGCGCCGGCATCGCCCATGAAAATCTTAGCCGGATGCGAGTTGAAGGGCAGGAAGCCCAGGCAAGAGCCGGCCAGGATGGCGGTGATCAGCGCAATGGGACCGCTGGACATCAGGATCGCCACCACCGTCAGCGAGATCGAGCAGATGGTCGAGACACCGCAGGCCAGGCCGTCGAGGCCGTCGATGAAGTTGATGGCATTGGTCAGCCCGACGATCCAGAGCACCGTAATGGGCACCGACAGCGCACCCAGCGGATAGAGCACGTCGCCGATGTTGATAAAATCGATGACAACCCCCTGCAGTACCGCAATCAGCGCGGCCAGAATCTGCACGCCCAGCTTGAACCAGGCGTTGAGGTTGAAAATATCATCAAAAATGCCCAGCAAAACCAGAACGGTGCCGCCGAACCAGATGGCAATCAGCGACGGCGAAAAATCGCCGAAAGCCAGCGTCGTCAGCGTGAAGGCGAGATAGATCGCAAACCCGCCCATGCGCGGAATCGGCTTGGTGTGCATCCGCCGCCCGTCGCGCGGTACGTCAACCGCTCCGACCCGAATGGCCAGTACGCGAATCAACGGCGTCGCAACATAAGCAAACAGCGCCGCACAAACCACCGCGGCAATGCCGTAGATAAGTTCAGGATGGTTCATGATTGTTTGTTCCTTTCGTGGGGGGAAACCCCTTTTTGCAAAAAGGGGTTTCCCCC
>JAFWBJ010000154.1 GCA_017507145.1 Clostridia bacterium
GTCTATGCGCAAGGATAGCGACAACGTGTTGCGCTTGGAGAACGCCGTCGCAGCTGGGGAGATCCTATGTACTGTGAACGATAGATTGCGTACACATGATGGTCTTGCGTCTAATGATGAGACGAACGGATATGACTGAAAGTTCGAAATGTTTACATTACCGGAGCGTATACGCCCCGATTGTTTAATCATTCTTCACATCTCCTGCAGGAACCTGAGGGTTTCGCGGAGTTTGTCGGCGGGGCGGATTTTGGCGAGTCGGGGGAATCTCCTGTCGAGGAGGATGTAGTCCTTGTTGCGGGTGAGCATGAGTTTCTGGCCCGAGATTTCGACGTGGGAGATATTGCGGCGGGATGCGATAATCTTGATTTTGTGGGCGATGAGCAGGTGGCGGGCGGGTCGAGGCAGGGGGCCGAAGCGGTCAATCCACTGCCGCTCGAGGTCGTCGACGTCGTCTTCTGTCAGGGCTTTGGCGAGCTGGGTGTAGCAGGCCATGCGGGTTTGGGTGCTCTCGACCCAGGCCTCGGGGATGAAGGCGCCTATGAGTTTATCGGCATCGGGGCGGGTGGAGAGGACGGCCTCGCTCACGCTGAGGAAGTCGTCCTTCAGCTGGGCATCGGCACGCATGGTGGGGGCTTTCCCCTGCAGGCGCTCAATGGATTGCCGCAGCAGCTGGCAGTAGAGCTCGAAGCCGATGGCGGCGATATGGCCGCTCTGCTGGGTGCCGAGCAGGTTGCCGGCGCCGCGGATTTCAAGGTCGCGCATGGCTATTTTGAAGCCGCTGCCCAGCTCGGTGTATTGCTTGATGGCCGACACGCGTTTGCGGGCGTCGGAGGTGCAGAGGGCATCCGGCGGGAGTAGCAGGTAGGCGTATGCTCGGTGGCCGCCGCGGCCCACTCGGCCGCGCAGCTGGTAGAGGTCGGCCAGACCGAAGCGGTCGGCGCGGTCAATGATGATGGTGTTGGCGTTGGGGATGTCGATACCGCTCTCGATGATGGTGGTGGAGAGCAGGATGTCGGCCTTGCCCGCTACGAAGTCGCGCATTACGCACTCGAGGTCGCTCTTGTCCATCTGCCCGTGGCCGATGACGATGCGGGCTTTCGGTACCAGCCGCTGCAGGGTTTCGGCGGTTTTGTGAATGCTCTGTACGCGGTTGTGCAGAAAGAATACCTGACCGTTGCGGGCGAGTTCTCGCTCGATGGCGCGGGTGATGAGTTCCTCATTGTAAGGGCAGACGGCGGTTTGCACGGGCAGGCGGTTGAGCGGAGCGGTGTCGATGGTGCTCATATCCCTGGCGCCCATGAGTGCGACATAGAGGGTGCGGGGAATGGGAGTGGCCGAGAGGGTGAGCATGTCGACCATGCGGAACATGCGCTTGAACTGCTCTTTGTGCCGCACGCCGAAGCGCTGCTCCTCGTCAATGACAGCGAGTCCCAGGTTCTTGAAGTTGACGTTTTTGGAGATGAGTCGGTGGGTGCCGATAACGATGTCGACATCGCCGCGGCGCATGCCCTCACTGATTTCAGCCGCCTTTTTGGCGGGGGTGAAGTGGCTGAGCAACTCAATGCGCACGGGGTATTCGCTCATGCGGCTGCGGAAGGTGCGGTAGTGCTGGTCTGCCAGTACGGTGGTGGGGGCCAGAATGGCGGCCTGACGCCCGCCGGTCACGCACTTGAA
>JAFWBJ010000013.1 GCA_017507145.1 Clostridia bacterium
CTATAACCGCAAGATGCCCTATCCCTGCGACGACATCGAGCGCTACCGCGAATACCACCGCGTGGTGGCCAACCGCGAGAACGCCTATGCGCAGTTTACACGCATGGATGAGACCTTCATCGCGCACGAAATGATGCCGGCTGTCGAGTTCATGCGTGCCAACCCCGGCAAGCTGCTCTGGTGCGGCGAGTTCGGCACGATCCGCCATGCCGACATGGCCTGGCGCGAGGCGTATATGCGGGACGTCATCGCCTTCCTGAAGGCGCATGACATCCCCTACTGCGTCTGGAACTACCTCTCGACCCCCAACGACGGCAACCGATTTAGCCTGGTCGATGATGACACCCGCACAATCCTGAGCGATGAGATGGCCAAGATCATCCGCGGCGAGGGCTGAAGATACCCCAAGGAGAATACCCATGGAAAAGGCTTTTACCTATCAAGCCGGCTTTAACCTCGGCCACTGGTTTGCTACCAATCACAAGCTGATCAATCAGTTCGGTCTGACGCCCGAGCAGCACTGGAACAACTATGTTACCGAGGCCGACTTTGCCCGTATGGCAGAGTGGGGAGCAGACCATGTCCGTCTGCCTGTCGACTACCCCGCTTTCGTGCCCGACAGCGAGCCCGAGGTGTTTATTGAATCGACGCTGGCCTATTTCGACCGTGCGATCGCCTGGGGCAAAAAGTATGGCCTGGGGGTGGTTATGGATCTTCATCATGCGCCCGGCCACTGGATCTATACGCCCTGGAACGAGAATGATCTGCTGACCAATCCCGAGCACCAGGCAAAGTTTATCCGTATCTGGGAATTCTTTACCCGGCGCTACCTCGCCGAGGGGGACAACCTGCGCTTTGATCTGCTCAACGAGCTGAACTGTGTTGCTACCGAGCCCTGGAACGAGCTCTGGCAGGAGACGGTAGCCCACATCCGCCAGATCGATTCCAATCGCAAGATATACATCGGCGGCAATGCGGCCAACTCGGTCTACCACCTCAAGAAGCTGGCGCTGATCGATGATCCCAATGTTCTCTACACCTTCCATATGTACGAGCCGCTGCTCTTCACCCACCAGAAGACCGGTGCAAATCAGGCCCGCCTGGATTGGACCCGGGATCGCGTCATTCCCTGGCCCTACAACTACGACGATCACCTCGGCTATTACCAGATGCCGCAGCCGGGAGGGCAGACTCCCGTCGGCCCCGGCACGGTGTTTGACAAGGAATTTCTGCGCAAGCCCATTCTTGAAGCGGTGAAGTTCCGGGAGGAGACCGGCCGCGAGATATGGATGGGCGAGTACGGCGTCGTCTGGTTTGCCGATGACGACTCCACTGTGCGCTATCTCAACGATGTCGCCGACCTCTGCATCGAGTACGGCATTGGGCGTGCCGTTTACAGTTACCGCGGCTTCGCGCGCATCACAGACCCCGACCCGATCCACTTCTCCGTGCACGATATGCGCATGGTGGAAGCGGTGACCAGAAAATAACCCTGTATATAAAGGAGACACCACATGATTTCGGGAATTCACAATTCACTTGAGACGCTGCATCTGCTCTCAGACGCCAAATCGCGCTCGATTTCGGCCGAGAACTTCACCGGCGAGCCGGGCAAGGGCGGGATGTGGGAGAAAA
>JAFWBJ010000155.1 GCA_017507145.1 Clostridia bacterium
CGGGGGCGACGCGGGAGAGGCGGGGCGCTTCGTGGATGTACATCCCGACGCCGTGGCCGAGTCCGTGGCCGAAGGCGCCGCGGTAGGCGGGGACGGCATCGATGATCTCGCGTGCGGCGAGATCAAGCGCGCGGCAGGAAGCCCCCTCAGCCAGCATATCGAGCGCGGCCGTCTGGGCGGCGAGAACGGTGGCATAGAGCTGCTTCATCTCGGCATCTGCCCGGCCGATGACGACGGTGCGGGTCATGTCGGAGGTGTATCCGTCAACCTTGGCGCCGTAGTCCATGGTGAGGAATCCACGCTCAAGCTTGACCGGGCGCGGCACACCGTGCGGGCGGGAGGAAGCCGTGCCCGAGACGGCGATGGTCGAAAAGCCGACATCCTCGGCGCCGTTCCGGCGCATGAAGAACTCCAGCTCAAGCGCGACCTCGATCTCGGTCATCTCGGGCGTCATGACGCGCAGGATGTGCTCGAAGGCGGCATCGGCGATGTTCTGGGCGCGGGCGATGGTTTCAAGCTCCTCCTCGTCCTTGAACTCGCGCAGCGCGTTGATGAGGCTGCCCGCCGGCACAAACTCGGCGCCGGCCAGTGCGGCTTTGATGCGGGCAAAGGCCGCGCAGGACAGGGTGTCGTCCTCGTACGCGATGGTGCAGACGCCGTCGCGGCGAGCCAGCGACAGAACCTCCTCAAGCATACCGCCCGCGGGCATGATGACCTCAAGCCCCGGGGCGGCTTCTTCACGCGCGGCCTCAATGTAGCGGAAATCGGCCAGCAGGTAAGCGCCGGCGCGCGTGACGAAGATGTATCCGTCGGTGTAGTCGAAGCCGCTGACCCAGCGCTGGCTGACGGGCGAGGTCAGCAGCACGGCGTCGTGGCCGGCGGCGGCAAGGGCTTCGTTGAGTCGGGAAAGATGGGACATGGCAATTCTCCTTTTCGGTTTAGTCTTTTCGGCAGAGATACTCCAGCCCAAGCAGGTAGCTTCTCCAGCCGAAGCCGCAGATCTGGCCGACGCAGACGGGGGTCAGCACCGACTCATGGCGGAAGGCCTCGCGGGCGTGGATGTTGGACATATGCACCTCGACGACCGGCATCGGCTCGATGGCGCCGATGGCGTCGCGGATGGCGTAGGAATAGTGCGTGTAGGCGCCGGCGTTGAGGACGATGCCGTCATAGACCCCGCGCGCGGCGTGGATGGTGTCGATGATGGCGCCCTCGTGGTTGGACTGGAAGAAATCAACCTCGGCGCCGAGCTCAACCGCGCGGGCGGCGAGGCGGGCGTTGATCTCGTCCAGGGTCAGCGTGCCGTAGTGGGCGGGATCGCGGGTGCCGGTGAGGTTGATGTTCGGGCCGTTGAGAATGAGAATTTTCGGCATAGGAGCCTCCTGAAGGTTGAATTTGCCCGATGCGGGCGAGATTAGAGCAGCTTAATGATGGCCAAAACCAGCAAATGAACGGGATAGAAGAGGTAGTTGACCGCCCGCAGTGCGCGGTTGTGCGGGCCTTGCTTGCCGCGGTAGAGCCAGATGGGGATCAGCGAAAGCAGCGCCAGCCCCTGCCGCGGGAAGTCGAGCGTCCCGCCGAAGAAGGGGATGGGGTAGACCAGCCCGCCCAGCAGCTCCAGGTTGATGTAGGCAAGCCCAAGCAGCTGCCCGAGCCGGCACCACCACCGCCTGCCGCGGAAGAAATAGAAGACCAGCACGGTCAGAAGGCCTGCGTGGTAGTAGTCGACGAAGGTGAGGAGACCGAGCAGAACGGCCAAGAGGATCGCCAGCGCCGCCGCTCCGAGCCGCAGCCAAAGCCGGCGGGCGCGGGTTTTTTCGCACAGATGCATCAGCCCCAGCGCGATGAGAAAACCCCAGAGCACATTCTGATGCAGAGGATAGAAGAGGGCGCTGCCGATGGCAAGGTTGAAGGGAATCTCGGAGAGGATGGCGAAGAGCAGCAGCCGTCCCGCATAGCGCCGGAGATTGCGGGTGTGAAAATAGCCCTCGACCAGAAGAAAGGCGAAGATGGGGAAGGCGAGGCGCCCAATGCAGGTCAGCCAGTCCTGCCCGGCGACGACGGTGCCCCAGAGGTGGTCGCAGAGCATACAGGCCATTGCCAGCCAGTGCAGGCCGGCGGAGGTGATTTCAATGTGACGGTTTTTCATCGCAGGGCCTCCACCATGGCCTGCATGGCGAGCGCATCCTCGGCCATCGTGCCGGCCGACTCGCAGATGATGCGGGGCGTCAGGCCGTCGCGGGCGATGACCTCGGCCAAGGGGTTGAAGTCTGGGCCGTAGACGGTGTCGGCGAAGGTGAGGTGCTTCTTCTCCCCCGCGCCGGTGAATTCGATTTTGGAGAAATGGCAGTGCAGGGTCTGCGCGGCGCGGTCGCCCAGCGCTTCAGCAATGGCGGCAAAGACGGCGCGATAGTCGTCCGCGACGGCGAACCGCCCCTGCTCCCGCGCGTTGAGATGGCCGAAATCGACCACCGGCGCCAGCCGCGGCGAGCGCGCGCAGAGGGTCAGCACCTCCTCGAGCGTCCCCAGCTGATTGAGCTTGCCCATCGTCTCAAGACCGATGCGGATGCCGGCAAAGCGGTCACCGATCGCCTCGAGCGTCCGATCAAGCGTGTCAGCGGCGAGCGACATCGCCTCGGCACGCGAGATCTTGGCCGCCGAGCCGGTGTGCACAACGATGATGTCGGCCCCCAGCGCCTCGGCTGCTTCGAGCGAGCGGGTGATGTAGTCAATGCTCCGGAGGCGCTTCTCGGGATCAACCCCTGAGAGGGAGATGTAATACGGGGCGTGCAGCGACATGGCAATGCCGTGCTCCCGCGCCTTGGCGCCGATTTTGGCGAGGGTCGCGAGCGGCGCAGTCAGCCCGTTGCCGGCTTGATATTCATACGCGCCCAAGCCCCGCGCGGCAACCCAGCCGGGGGCCTGCAGGGTGGATTTGAAGCCCTCGGCGTAGAACGATTCGCTGTTCCCGCCCGGGCCGAAGAGGGGTTTTGTCGGCATGGTGGCTCCTTTCGCGGCATTGCGGCCGTCAGACTTGCGTAAATTCGCCGTTGCGGCGGCGCCATGCGGCGATGATCGGCCGCTCCAGCGCGCGCTTGATCCGCCAGAAGAGGGTGCGCTTGTCGCGGATCGGCGGCACGAGAATGGCCTGCATCCCGCAGAAGCGTGCACAGGCGACGTCGGTGAAGATCTGATCCCCCAGACTTGCCGCCCGCGCCGGTTCGGCACCGATGGCGGCCAGCGCCGCCCGCGCCGTGCGGGGCAGGGGCTTGTGCGCGTCGGGGAAGGTGGGCAGAGCGAGCGCCGCGTTGAAACGCTCGACGCGGTCGGCGTGGTTGTTCGAGATCAGCGCCGCGCGGATGCCGGCCTCGGCCAGCGCCGCGAACCATGCCGCCGTCTCAGGACGGGGGTCGGGTTCCTCATAGGGTGCGAGGGTGTTGTCAATATCGATCAGCAGCGCATCAATGCCGCGAGCCTGCAGAAAAGCAGGCGTGATGTCGGTAAAGCGCGCGAAGTAAGCATCGGGCAAAAGTGTCATGGCAGCTCCTTTCGGGGCGGATGAATCGGGAAATCTCTTCATTTTAATATTATAGCATAGCGCGTCCGAAATAACAAGCCCGAAGCGGTGAATTTTCCGCGCCGGAAAAGCGAAAATTTCGCAAAAAGCCCTTGACAAACGAATGAGTTTGTGCTATTATATTATAGCGGTTTTGATGAACACCATGCGGGTGTAGTTCAATGGTAGAATTCCAGCCTTCCAAGCTGGCCGCGTGGGTTCGATTCCCATCACCCGCTCCATCCGCAAGAGCGGACGTGACCGGGATATGAACCAAAATGTGCCTTTAGCTCAGTTGGATAGAGCAACTGCCTTCTAAGCAGTAGGTCGCGGGTTCGAATCCCTCAAGGCACGCCATACGGTGGGTATAGCTCAGTTGGTTAGAGCGTCAGGTTGTGGCCCTGAAGGCCGTCGGTTCGAACCCGATTACTCACCCCATCGTCCGGTAGGCAAGCGCCTGCCGGATTTTCTTTTTCGGTATAGAAAATCCGGAAAAAATTCATTTTTCCCCTTGACAAAACGGAAGCGGCATGCTATAATAATAAGGCTCACGTGAGAGCGGGAGCGGACATGCTGGGGGCTTGTAAAAAGTTTTTCGAAAAAGTTTGGAAAACCACTTGACAAGGGCACCGGTGTGTGGTATAATAATCAGGTCGCCTGTTCGGGCGGCGCGAGATTGGTCATTGAAAATTGAACAACAACAAGAGTACAAAGCATAATATTGTGCGAAACGAACTCGACAATTCTTTACAAAGAGTAAAATTAGTAAGAGAGCTAAACGAAAGCCCAACGATGAATTCATAAATTTCCCAAAGAACCAGAGCAAAAAATGAAAAGCCGGTTGCCGTGAGAATTCTGAAGGAATCGGAAACCTTATCTTTTTCTCTTA
>JAFWBJ010000156.1 GCA_017507145.1 Clostridia bacterium
CGCCCTCTTTCCGCCTACCGGCGGAAATTCACCCACTCCTCCGCCTTGGCTGTCGCTTGTGGCCCTGCGGGCCACGCCGCTTTGTGGGGGCGGAGCCCCCACTCCCCCGCTGGAGCGAGCGTCGGCGGACAGAGGGAAGCGGATTTCGCAAGCCGAGCGGCTTTCGAGGGGCTTCCCTTTAGGGCGAACTTTTCGGTTACAGCGGTAAGGGGTCCTCCCGTGCATGGTTGTTCGGTCCGCAGCGCCCGGGGGTATGGGGGCGTTGCCCCCATGCGGTGCCGGCCGCAGGCCGACGTGCCAGCCAAGGAGGGGGTGGTGCCGGAGGGGGGGAACTTCGGCGTTTGAGATGGTCCCCCCTCCGGCTCGCGCGGGAGCGCGAAAAAATCTCGTTTAAACCAAAACCTTATTCTTCCGTCTCCGCCTCAGCCTCAGCTTCAGCTTCAGCTTCAGCCTCCTCCTCACGCGGGACGGAGGTGAAGTTCACCAGCTTTGCCCCGTCGGCCAGGCGCATCACGATGACGCCGCCCGCGCTGCGCGAGTAGGTCGGGATGTCCTTGGCCGGCGTGCGGATGATGGTGCCGGTGTCGGTGATGAGCATCAGGTCGTCGCCGTCGCTCACCGCCGCGATGCCGGCCAGACGGCCGGTCTTCTCGCTGAGGTTGTGGCAGGTCACGCCCAGACCGCCGCGGCCGCGCATGGTGCGGAAGTCGGAGAAGGGCGTGCGCTTGCCGAAGCCGCCCTCGGTGATGGTGATCAGATCCTTGTCGGGCTCGACGATGGTCGCGCCGACCACATAGTCGTCCTCGCGCAGCGAGATGCCGCGCACGCCGCGGGCCGTGCGGCCCATCGCGCGGACGTTCTCCTCCGAGAAGCGAACGGCGCTGCCCTCGGCCGTGGCCAGGATCACGTCGCGCTCACCGTGGGTGTGCATGACGAAGACCAGCTCGTCGCCCTCATCCAGCGAGAGCGCGATCTTGCCGCCCTTACGCTGATACTCGTACTCGGTCAGGAGGGTGCGCTTGATGACGCCCTTCCGTGTGACCATGGTCAGGTATTCCTCCTCGCCGAAGCCTGCGATGGCGATCACGGCCGTGATCTTCTCGCCCTCCTCCAGCTGGAGAATGTTGACGATGTTCGACCCCTTGGCCGTGCGGCCAGCCTCGGGCATCTGGTATGCCTTGCGGGTGTGGACGCGGCCGCGGTTGGTGAAGAGCATCAGATAGTCGTGCGAGTTCATGGCGATGACCTGCTCAATGAAGTCCTCTTCCTTGGTGGCCATGCCGATGATGCCGCGGCCGCCGCGGCGCTGCGCCGTGTAGGTGGCGGCGGGCTGACGCTTGATATAACCCGAGTGGGTCATGGTGATGACGCAGTTGTGGCGCTCGATGAGGTCCTCGAGGATGATCTCGTCCTCGGCGGCGACCAGCTCGGTGCGGCGGGGATCGGCGAACTTCGTCTTGATCTCGGTCATCTCGTCGCGGATGATCTGCTTGACCTTCTCGGGGTCAGCGAGGATGCCCTCAAGCTCGGCGACCAGCGCGTGGATGCGGATCAGTTCATCCTCGATCTTGCCCCGCTCCATACCGGTCAGCTTGCCCAGCGTCATCTCGACGATGGCCTGGGTCTGCTCGTCCGAGAGGCCGAAGCGCTCGGTCAGCGTTGCCTTCGACGCCGGGATGGAGGGCGAGGTCTTCATGATCTCGACCACCTCGTCGATGTTGTCGAGCGCGATCTTGTAGCCCTCGAGGATATGAGCGCGGGCCTTGGCCTTCTTGAGCTCGAAGATGGTGCGGTTGGTGATGACGCTCTTCTGGTGATCAATGTACGCGTCGAGAATCTGGGGCAGCGAGAGCACCTTGGGCTCGCCGCCGATCAGCGCCAGCATGTTGATGGCGCAGGTATCCTGCAGCTGCGAGAACTTGTAAAGCTGGTTGAGCAGCACCTGGCCCGACACGTCGCGGCGGTGCTCGATGACGATGCGGATCTGGCCGCGCGCCGACTCGTCGCGGATGCCCGTGATGCCCTCGACCCGCTTTTCCTTCTGCAGGTCGGCGATGGCCTCGACCAGCATCGACTTATTGACCTGGTAGGGGATCTCGGTGACGATGATGCGGTGGTGCTCCTCGTCAACCTCGCAGCGGGCGCGGACCATGACGCGGCCGCGGCCGGTGGTGTAGGCCTCGATGATGCCGTTCTGGCCGTAGATGATGCCCTGCGTCGGGAAGTCGGGGCCCTTGATGTGCTGCATGAGGTCGGCCACGGTGCACTCGGGGTTCTCCATGCGGCAGATGGTGGCGTCGATGACCTCGCCGAGGTTGTGCGGCGGGATGTAGGTCGCCATGCCCACCGCGATGCCGATCGAGCCGTTGACCAGCAGGTTCGGGAAGCGGGCGGGCAGCACGTCGGGCTCGCGGTAGTGGTTGTCGAAGTTGGGGTTCCACTTGACCACGTCCTTCTCGATGTCCCGCATCATCTCATTCGAGAGCTTCGACAGGCGCGCCTCGGTGTAACGGTAAGCGGCCGCGCCGTCACCGTCTACGTTGCCGAAGTTGCCCTGGCCCTCGATGAGCGGGTGACGGAGCGAGAAGGGCTGTGCCATACGGACCATCGTGCCGTAGACGGCAGCGTCGCCGTGCGGATGGTAGCGGCCCAGCACGTTGCCGACCGTCGTCGCCGACTTGCGGAAGGGCTTGTCATAGGTGAGGTGATCCTCATACATCGCGTACAGAATACGCCGCTGACCCGGCTTCATGCCGTCCCGCACGTCTGGCAGCGCGCGCGACACAATGACCGACATCGAGTACTCAATGAAGGACTTCCGTACCTCCTTCTCCATCGTGATGTCGTGAATAATCTGATCAGCAAAAGTAATGTCTCGTTTTTCCACTTTTGTAGGCCTTTCTGTGGGGGGAAACCCCTTTTTGCAAAAAGGGGTTTCCCCCCACGCCCCCCTTTACCAAAAACCTTTGGGTCATTGGGGTGGGCTGTAATTGTTAAGTTATCTGCTAAGGTGACCGGTCGCCGACGCCAGTCGGCTGCCAATTGATGCGTATGTGCGGCCTGTGCGCTTCGTCACCCTAAGCCAAAATTCGCACCGCACAAACGCAGGCAAAATGATTGGAAAGTTCTTGCGGGGTCTGGGGAGCTTCTTTCAAGAAGCTCCCCAGCAGGGTGTGGGACAGCGTCCCACGACCTTCTTACAACCCTAAATCCTCCTCAACCCCCAGCATAATATTCATACACTGCACCGCAGCGCCTGACGCGCCTTTGCCGAGGTTGTCGAAGAGGGCGGCGAGGAGGATGCGGTCGTCGTTGCCGCCGACGAAGATTTGCATGGTGCACTTACCGGCGAGGGGATTGGCGGGGAGGAAGCCGGTGCCGTCGCCGCCGAGGGGGAGGACCGAGACCATCTTCGAGCCGGCGTAGTGGGCCGAGAGGGCGGCATGGATAGCCGCGGGGGTGGGCTTGCCGGGCAGCAGATCGGCGAAGAGGGGAATCGACACCTCCATGCCCTGCGGGAAGTCGGCCACGATGGGGGCGAAGATGGGCGCGCGGTCGAGCCCGGCAATGGCCTGCATCTCGCGCAGGTGCTTGTGCTGCTGCGTCAGCCCGTACTGGCGGGGGGAGTCGAGCGCCGTGTCACGACCGGGATTCTCGTAGTCAGCGATCATCTTCTTGCCGCCGCCGGTGTAGCCGGTCAGTGAGTAGCAGACGATCGGATAGTCGGCGGGCAGGATGCCGGCGGCGCGGAGGGGATAGGTCAGCGCCAGAAAGCCGCTGGCGTGACAGCCAGGGACAGCGACCCGTCGGCCGGTTTTGATCGCTTCGCGGTGCGCGGGAGAGAGCTCCGGAAAGCCGTAGGCCCAACCCTCCAGCGTGCGGTGCGCAGTCGACGCGTCAATGATGCGGGTGTTGGGATTATCGACCATCGCCACCGCCTCGCGCGCCGCATCGTCGGGCAGGCAGAGGAAAGCAATGTCGGCGGCGTTGAGCCGCTCGGCGCGCGCGGCGGGATCTTTGCGCAGATCGTCGGGAATATCGATCAGCTCAAGGTCGTCCCGGCCGGCGAACCGTTCAAGAATTTTAAGGCCGGTCGTACCCTCGCGGCCGTCAATGAAAATCTTGGTTTTCTTGCTCATGGGTATAGCTCCTTCCAAAAAAATGGAACAATCATGCATTATATCCTATATTATACCGCATTTTTGGAAAATGTCAAGCGTCGGTATGCATAAATATTCATACATTTTGCCGGCAAAATGCATAATATTCACCAAAGCGTGAATATTATGCAGAAAAATTTCAAAAAAAGAGCCCGTTTGCATGCAAACGGGCTCGGGAAGAGCGAAGATTGGGGCGGCGAGCGTCAGGCTTCAAGCTGACGGCCGAGGAAACCGGCGGCGGTGATGACCAGCTTGGACTCGAGATCGGGGTCCATGCCCTCGCCGGGGGCGCGGTCGGCCGGGGCCAGCGACGCAACACAGCCGATCAGATCGCCTTCGGCCAGAATGGGCATCGCGCAGCTGATGCAGTGGGTGCTGCCTTCTTCAACGGCCGTGATCCGCGGGCTGCCCTCGCGCCAGACGTAGAGGCTGCGGCTCTCGATGATGCGCTCCAGCTCGTCCGAGAAGGGCTTGTCAGCGTATTCCTTGCGCGGAACGCCGGCGCAGGCGATGACCGCGTCGCGGTCGCAGATGATGACCGACATCGAGCAGGTCTTGTGCAGGGTCTCGGCATACTGCGCCGCAAAGCCGGCCAGCTCGCCGATGGGGGAATACTTCTTGAAGATGACCTCCCCCTCGCGGTCGGTGTAGATCTCGAGGGGGTCGCCCTCGCGGATGCGCATGGTGCGGCGGATTTCTTTGGGGATCACGACGCGGCCGAGGTCGTCTCAACGTGTCAAGAGAGAAGCAAAAAAATTAACACTTTGGTCAAAACCCTTGATTTTCCAAGGGCTTTGACCGTTTTTGACAACTCTCGACAGAGACGGTCATGTGCTGGGTGC
>JAFWBJ010000157.1 GCA_017507145.1 Clostridia bacterium
CAAGTAACAAATATTATTCGTCACCATTGCTTTTGTTTCATCGGTTACTTGGAACGGACTTGCATCCCAACACCAATCTCCGTCAAGAAATACGCTATTCGGTAAATCCTGTTTGAGCTGTTGGCACACAGTTGTTTTTCCGATTCCCATAGTGCCACCAATCATATATAAAGTTTTCATCATTCGCACCCACAAATTCTTATTTATCGAACACAGTTACGTTGCGCGGGAGACGTAATCGAACAGGGTTTTTCATTTCCTTCAGTTCAAAACCGAATCAGCGTGCGCACGCCCTCGGCAATCGCTTCGGCCGCGCAGGTCAGTTCTGCTTCGGTGGTAGCCGACGAGAGCGAGACGCGGATGGTCGAATCAGCCTCATGTGCTGTCAGGCCAAAGGCCAGCAAGGCGGACGAAGTCTTGTTCTTGGCGTGTGCCGAGCAGGCAGAGCCGGCCGACACGCAGATGCCTGCGCGCGAGAGATAGTTGAGCATCGTCTCACTCTTGATGCGGGGCATGGTCAGGCTGATGACGTGGGGTGCGTACTGCGGGGGCAGGTTGGGCCGCACCTCGGGCGCAATGGCAGCCAGGTGGGAGAGGAAGCCCTCGCGCAGGGTCTGCATCCGGGCGAGATCATCGGCGAAGCTGTCGGTTCCGGCCGCGGCTGCCGCGCCGAAGCCGGCGATGCCCACCGTATTCTCGGTTCCCGAGCGATAGCCGCTCTCCTGGCCGCCGCCCAGCAGCGTCGGAATCAGCCGCTTGGCCGTCAGCAGCTTCGGATCAACCCAAAGCGCGCCGACTCCTTTCGGCCCGCCGATCTTGTGCGCGCTAAGCGAGATCATATCCGCGCCGAGCGAACGCGCCGTAAATCGGGTCTTCAGAAAACCCTGGACCGCATCGCAGTGCAGGATCGCCTGCGGTGCACGTCGACGTGCGGCGGCGAAGATCTGCTCCAGCGGATAGCGTGCGCCGGTCTCGTTGTTGACCAGCATCATGGTGATCATGAAAAGCCGCTCGTCCATCAGCGCCTCTGCGGCATCAAGGTCAAGCACACCGCCGCGGGTAGGAATCTCCACGACCTCGAACCCCTCTCTGGCCAGCTTGGCCAGCGGCTCGCGGACAGCGGGGTGCTCACTGTCGGTGGTGAGGATGCGGTTAGCCGTTCGGCGCGCCTTCGCATACGCACTGCCGAGGATGGCGAGGTTATCGGCCTCGCTGCCGCAGGCGGTGAAGATCAGCTCACCGGGCTTGAGCATATTCAGCCCCAGCCCGCGTCCGACCTCACGGCGTGCCGTCTCCAGCAGTGTGTGCGCCGCCTGTCCGGCCGCATGGGTGGAGGAGGGGTTGCCATAGCAATCCATGGCCGCGAGCATCCGCGCCCGGGCCGCCGGACAGAGCGGCGTTGTCGCGCTGTTGTCCAGATAGATCAGCTCAGCGGAAGGTGAAATTGTCGACAATGGTCTGCACCTCTTCCAGATGTTTGTCAAAATTCTCGGGGGTGGAGGTATAGGTCAGGATATAAAACATCGAATCGTAGGCCGCGATGATCTGCATCATGCGCACCTGCTCCCCGCCGACGGTCAAATCAAAGGTATACTTGCCCGCCTTGCGGCCGCCCAGCAGGGTTGCATCGCGCGATCCGAAGACATAGCCCTGGAAGGCGCTCTGATATTCGGTCTCGCACAGATTCCAATAATCGTCGATCGACATCGACTCCGCCTCGGGATAGTAGGACATGACACTGACATTGGACGTGTCGGACGACGAATAATAAGCCGAGGAAACGCCGCTGTCCAGGTTCACATTCCAGGACTTGGGCACATAGAGACAGTAGGCTACATCCTCGCGGGAGGCCAGCTGCATGTTCTTGGGAACATCCGGATCGTTTTTGGCACAGCCAACGAGAAGAAGGAGGGCAAGCATAAGTACAAAAATTCTCTTCATGGTAATATCCTTTCATTTAACGGTGACAGCGGTCAAGCACGGTCTGGGCAGCCGACAGCACGCCAACCTTACCCGATTCATAGGTCAGGCCGCCCTGGAAAAAGGCGGTATACGGCGGGCGAAGCGGACCGTCAGCTGACAGCTCGATCGACGAGCCCTGCGTGAAGGCACCGGCGGCCATAATGACCTGGTCGGCATAGCCCGGCATCGCCCACGGTTCGGGAGATACATACGCATCAACCGGCGAGCCGGCCTGGATGCCCTGGCAGAAGGCAATCAGCCCCTCGGGAGTCTTCATGCGCACGGCCTGGATAATATCGCTGCGGGGCGTATCCCAGCCGGGCTCGACCTCGTAGCCGAGGCGGTCAAAGATGTACGCGGCGAGATGCGCCGTTTTGAGGGCCTGCGCCACCGTGTGCGGCGCGTAGAAGAGGCCCTTATAAAGACTTTTGTTCTGCCCCAGCGTGGCACCGACCTCAAGGCCGACACCGACCGAGGTCAGGCGGTAGCTGCACAGTTCAACAGCACGGGCACGGCCGGCGATGTAGCCGCCGCTCTCCGCCATGCCGCCACCGGGATTCTTGATCAGCGAACCGATACAGAGGTCGGCGCCGACCGCGGTCGGCTCGGCTTCCTCGGTGAACTCACCGTAGCAGTTGTCGACAACCACCCAAGCGCCCGAACGGGCGTGCACAAATTCGGCAAATTTCGCAATCTGCGCGACCGTCAGCGTACAGCGGTTGAGGTAACCCTTCGAACGCTGGACAAAGACCACCTTGACGCGGTCGCCCAGCTCGGCCAGCGCCGCTTCCACGGCAGGATAATCAAAGTCATTCCCCGCCAGCTCGATCTGGCGGTAATCAACGCCGAAGTCGCGGAGCGAACCGTCGCCCGGCGTGCCGGTGATGCCGATGACCTCCTCGAGGGTATCATACGGCTTACCGGCGGCCGAGAGCATCACGTCGCCCGGCCGCAAAAGGCCAAAAAGCCCAATGGTCAACGCCTGCGTGCCGTTGACGATGCTGTGGCGCACAAAGGCCGCCTCAGCGCCGAAAAGATCGGCATAGATAGCATCCAGCGTGTCGCGGCCGCGGTCATCGTAACCGTAGCCGCTGGTACCGGCAAAATGCGCGTCCGAGACGCGGTGCTCGCGGAAGGCGTCCAGCACGCGGGAGGAATTGGCAAAGGATACCGCATCAATGCGGGCAAAATGGCCGGAGAGCGCCTGCTCGGCTTCGGCGCAGAGGGCAATCAGCGCATCAGAAAACTGCATCTCACTTGCCCTCCCCGCCCAGATACGCAACGGTCAGCGCAACGCAGGCCTCGACGTCGCCGAGATCAATCAGCTCAACGCCCGAATGGATATAGCGGGTGGGAATCGAAATGCATCCCGCCGCGCATCCGCTGCCCGCCATCTGCATCGACGAAGTATCGGTGCCGCCGTAGGGCAGAATCTCGATCTGGTGCGGAATCTTCTCGGCCTTGGCCGTTGCCGTCAGCGCGGCAACCAGCTCGGGCGTGCAGATGACCGAAGAATCCTTGATCTTGATGGCCGCACCGCCGCCGACCTTGACGGCCATCGGTTTTGCCCCGATGGTGTCGCCCGTGCCGGTGACGTCGTACGCAATCGCCACATCGGGCGCGATGGCAAACGCCGAAGGCTTGGATCCGCGGCAGCCGACCTCTTCCTGCACGGTGAAGACATAGTAAATGTCGTCACGGGGAGCGGGCAGACGGCGGGCAGCCTCAATCATCACCACACAGCCGATGCGGTCGTCCATCGGACGTCCCGCAATGCGCTTGCCCATGAGCCGCGTGACGGTCGGCTCGACCACAAAATAGTCGCCGATCTTCACCTTGCGCTCGGCATCCTTCTTGTCCTTTGCGCCGATATCCACATAGAATTTATCAAAAGTCAAGGCATTCGCCGCCGTCCCCGATTCGGGAACCAGCACACCGCGCGTACCGTTGGCAAAAACCACCGTCGTGAAGGCGGCCGCAACAAAATTGGTCCCGCCGATGGGGGTCAGGCGAATAAAACCGTTCTCCTCAATGAAGGTCACAAAGAACCCGATCTCGTCCATGTGCGCGGCCAGCATCACGCGGCGGCGCTCACCGTCGGGTGCACTGCCCCGCTTGAGGCAAATCAAATTGCCCATCTTGTCGCGAGTGATCTCGTCACAAAGCGGCGCCATCTGCGCGCGAATGACCTCAGCCACCGCATCCTCACGCCCCGAAATCGCCGGTGCCTTCACAATCTTTTTCACTAAATCCAGCATATATCTCAATCTCCTTTAGTCAAGCCAAAATCCAGCTGCTTGCCGGAAAGTTTTTGAAGGATCAAAGGAAACTTTTTTCAAAAAGTTTCTTTTGTGTCGCTTGGGATGAAGCCCCAAGGTCTTTTCAGCATCGCCTTCAGCAGGGCACAGATGGCGTCAAAATCGTGCACATCTGCCACGCAGGAGCCGCTGTGGATATACCGCGTCGGTGCAGACAGCGCCATCGTCCGTGCGCCGTCGGCCGCGCGGTTGATCTGCGCGGCGTCGTTCGTGCCGGCGCTGTATCGCTTGATCTGCACGGGAATTCCTTCCTCGCGCGCCGTCTCCAGCGCAAAGTCAATCAGGCCGGCGTCATAAACCGCACCTTTATCCACAAACGAAAGCAGGCCGCCCTGTCCGATCTCGCCCACTTTTGCCGCCGCGGCAGTGTCGGGCAAGTCGGCGACGGCCGTTGCCTCAAGTACGATCGCCGTATCGGGGCGAATGGCATACGCCGCCGTGCGCGCTCCCGATTTGCCGACCTCCTCATGCACCGAGAAGACGGCATAGAGGTCGATCGCACGAGCCTGTCCGGCCATGGCGCGCAGCGTTTCGATGGCTACCGCACAGCCAAGCCGGTCGTCGATGGCCTTGCCGCGCAGACGGCAGCCATCCTCACCGAATCGGACGAAATCCGAGGCAAACGCCGCGTAATCGCCGAGGTCAACATATCGCTCGGCCTCTTCCCGACTTGCCGCGCCAATATCCATATACATCGCCTTGACCTCGGTCGCATGCTTGCGCTCATCGGCCGACTGCAGGTGCAGCGCCTTCGCGCCGATCACGCCCGGGATCTGCCCGCGCTCATTGCCGACCGTCACTGCCCTGCCGCACTGCACACGAGGGTCGATCCCGCCCACATTGCCGAAGCGCAGGTAGCCTTTGTCGTCGATCTCGCGGATCATCATACCGACCTCATCCATGTGCGCCGACAGCATCACGCGCGGGCCATCGCCCGGCAGATGGACGATCACATTGCCCATCCGGTCGCGCTTCATTTCGCCGATCCCCTCCAGCTGCTGCATGATGAGATCAGCCACATTATCCTCACAGCCCGAGGGGCCAAAGGCCGCACAAAGTGCTTCAAGCAGTTCAATTTTCTCCAGTTTTTTTCATCGTGCAAACTCCTCCGCCGTCTGCGTGTCGCAGATAAATGCCGCAATCAGTGCACGAAGGGCCTCCGCATCGTCCAGCGACAGCATCTCGTGATAGGTGTGCATATACCGCAGGGGCAGGCTGACCACAACGGTCGGCACGCCGCAGGCGGTCAGCTGGGTAGCATTGGCATCGGTGCCGGTGCTCGTCGGCTCAACCGAGCGGTTGAAGGCAATCCCCTTCTCGCGCGCCAGCGCAACCGTTCTCGCCGTCAGGCGGCGGTCGGTCACGGCCGAGAGCGAGATAGCCACGCCGCTGCCCAGCGGGAACGCATCCCCCTTGGGCGTGTCGGGCGTCTCACCAAAGGTGACATCGGTCACCAGAGCATAGTCCGGATCCACAGCGGCCGCGCCCGTCGTCCCCCCCAGCATGGTGGTCTCCTCGCCGGCGGCCAGCAGCAGGGTCACGTCACCCGCCAGCGCAGAGCGCTCGCAGGAAGCGATGGCCTCAATGGCGATAGCGGCACAGCTCTTGTCATCAAACGCCTTGCCGACAATGCGTCCATTCTGCAGTTCGGTATACCGGGGGACAAACCCGACCGGCGTGCCCAGCGGCACCAGCTTCTCCAGCTTGTCCCGCGAATAACCGGTGTCGATCAGCAGATCGCCGATGGCGGGCAGTTTTTTTGCCTCGTCCGGCTTCTGCAGGTGCGGTGGTGTCGAGGTGATCACGCCGTAGATCGTCTCGGCACCGTAGATGCAGACCTCGGCGGCGGGCAGAATCCGCGTGTCGATGCCGCCGAGGTTGAGGACGCGCAGAAAGCCGCCGTCCAGCACCTCGGTCACCAGCATGCCGATCTCGTCCAGATGTGCATCGATCAAGATGCGCGGTGCGCCGGCGTGACCGCATCGCCGTGTGCAAAACAGCGAGCCGGCCGCATCGGCGGTGATTTCGTCAAAGATGCCGTCAAGCTGCTCACGCAGGGCGGCATGGGCGCGCGCCTCAAAGCCCGAGACCGACATCAGGGCAGAGACGGCGAGGATACGTTCTTTGAGATTCATGGTATTCTCCGTTCCGATTATTGAGAAGATTCCCAGGCATTCACGATTGCCTTGAAGGTGTTGCCCCGCTCCGCGAAGTTGCGGAATTGGTCAAAGCTGGCACAGGCGGGGGAAAGGATCACAATGTCGCCGTGCACCGCCATCGCGCGTGCGGCCTCGACAGCGTCGGCGAAGCGCGGCCGCTCCTCGATGCGCAGACTGCCGTCCCAGCGAGGGTGCTCGAGCAAGGCTGCTTTGATCTTTTTCGCCGTCTCGCCGGTCAGCACCACGCCGCCGGCGCGATCGAGCAGGGTCTGGGCAAGCGGAGCAAAGGAAACCTGCTTGTCACTGCCGCCGCAAATGCAGATCGGCTTGCCGGGCAGAGCCGACAGCGCCGCCGCCGTGCGGGTGGGCGAGGAGTCAATCGACCCGTTGTAATAACGCACACCGTCCAGCTCACGAACAAACTCAAGCCGATGCTCGACACCGCCGAAGCTGCGCGCCAGCGCGGTGATCACATCCCCGCTGCAAAGACCCCAGGTCGCGGCAATCGCGGCCATGTAGTTTTCAATATTATGCACACCGGGCAGAAGAATATCCGCCACCGACAAAACCGGTGTTTCGCGGTTCGGCTCGCCGTAGAAAACGATTCCGTCCCGCAGGTAAAGCGCGCGCGCACGGTCACGCATATATTCGGGCACAACCTCATCGTAATGCTCGCGCTTGGCGGTAAAGAGCGTGACATCGACATCACTGTTGCGTGCCAGTTCAAGGGTAACGGGATCGCAGGCATTGGCCACAAACTGGCGAATGGGCGCATGTCGGCAGATGTTGGACTTGGCGGCCACATACTCCTCCATGTCGATATGCCAGTTGAGGTGATTGGGGGTCACGTTGGTCATCACGGCGCGTTGCGGCGAGCAGCGCATGGTCTGCAGCTGGAAGCTGGAGAGCTCCACCACAGCGTAGTCCCGCACCGTCATCTCCTCCACATGGGGCAGCAGCGGCGCACCGATATTGCCGCCGACCCAGACCCGCGCACCGCTCCCGCTTCGCTGGGCCTCGGCCTCTAACAAGCGGTAGATGAGGGTTGTCGTCGTCGTTTTTCCGTCACTGCCGGTCACGCCGATCACGGTCGCCGGAGTCAGGGCAAAGAAAAGCTCCATTTCGGAGGTCAGGCATGCACCGGCAGCACAGGCTGCCGTGATCTGCGGCAGGTCGGGCCGAATGCCGGGCGAGCGGAAGATCACATCTCCCCACGCGCCGTCAAGATAGCCCTCGCCGGTGATCAGGCGAACGCCCTTCGCCTCCAGCGCATCAGCCTGAGGGATCTCGCCGCGCTCTCTTCTCTCGCGCACGGTGACCCGCGCGCCGCGCGCCAGCAAAAAATCAACCAGCGGCAGATTGGAGACGCCCAGCCCAAGCACGGTCGTCTCGCCCTGCGAAATTCTGTCCAATATTGTCTGCTGTATCATATACCCTCCACTTGGTATGGCAAAAAAATCATCTCTCTATATTATAGTAAAAAAAGCGTCGGTGTGCAAGGGGTTGCGATAATTCTTTACATCTTTGCCCCTGTTTTTTGCCGACAGATTCCGCGCGAGACTCATTTATCCCCAGGGGCATGCGCAAACCGGTATGCAGCGGGCGAAACGCCGGTCTGCGCGCGGAAAGTCCGGGCAAAATGCCGGGCATCGGTAAACTGCAGAACTGCGGCAATCTCCGCAATGCTGTGCAGGTTGCGCACAAGCAGCTGCTGGCTGAGTGCAATCTTGCGGCCGAGGATATACTGCTTGGGCGAGAGTCCGCAGTTCTTCATGAACAGGCGGTAAAGGGTTGAGCGGCTGATGTAGAAATCGTCGGCCAGCTGATCAATGCTCAGCGGGAAGCAAAGCTCGCGCTCGATCTTGCGGCAGATGTCGGCATAGAGCTGCTCGCCGTCCGCCCGGAGCAGCCGCGCCGCCCGGATCTGCTCGAACAGATCGATCAGCGCGTGCAGCAGTTCGGGCACGCAGGCCTCGAACGACCTCGCCCTCGCCCCCGCAAGAATCGCATGGAGCTTCCGCATGCACGGCTCGGCATCGAAGTGACAGACCAGCACCGGCATAGTCAGCTGGTAGGATGCCGTCATCAACTGCATGAATTCACCGGCAATATTGACCCAAAGCTTGCGAAAGGGCGTATCGGAATCAGCATAGTAGACCGGTTCAATCCCGCAGTTGAGAAAATAGAAATCCCCCGCCTGCACCGGATAGGTTTTTCCGTCGCACACAATATAGCCCTTCCCCTCGACGACATATTCCAGCACATAGAGATAGGTGTAGGTGCGATGTTCACGGGTGCGCACAATGCAATATTCGGGATCGGGATGCGTAATACCGGCCTGCTCGACATAAATCAGATCATGCTGCCGGTCGGGGTTGATATTCGTAAAAATATATTCGTCCCTGACAAAATGACTTTTTCTCGTTTGCATCGTATCCCTCCAGATCCCTGATTGTCTCCTATATCATAACGCACCTGCGCCAAAAATGCAAGTCTTTTTGCCAAATTCAGCCCAATTCTCGCTCGAGTGACACATTTTTGCCCTCCAAAAAACAGCGCGCTCTGCGTCATCCATCCCTGCATTTCGCCGCTGAATGATCGCGCACAAAAAAAATCAAAAAAATTCAAAAAAACTCTTGACATTCATCGCGAAATCGTGTATAATATCAGCGTTGTCGATTGAAACGGATGTGGATTGAGGCAGCACGAATGCGAGAGTGGCGGAACTGGCAGACGCGCACGTTTGAGGGGCGTGTGGTTCACACCGTACGGGTTCAAGTCCCGTTTCTCGCACCAACGCGGGTATGGCGGAATTGGCAGACGCGCTAGATTCAGGTTCTAGTGGGGGCAACTTCGTGAAGGTTCAAGTCCTTTTACCCGCACCAAACAGTAGAAATCCGAGCCATGAGCAATCGTGGCTCGGATTTCTCTTTACTTACTGCACCAAAATCAAGACCTATGCCTTTGGGTGCCGCGACGAGAAGCGTCCTCTGAACGTAACCGCGTTAACCTAACCTGTGGGCTTACAAGAAAAACTTGACATATACGGACTTCTTTGATGCAATATTCATTACTGTTACGTGAGGATCATGATGCGAAAATATTTTAATACGATTATGGATATAGGGGAACAGATGCTTGTGTGCGGTGCTGAAGTACATAGGGTCGAGGATAGCATAGAAAGAATGTGTTCCGCTATTGGATTTATAAAGACAGACGTTTTTATCATTACGTCAAGCATGGTGGTCACGGTTTATACCACAGAGGATAATTATACCCAAACAAGACGCATAAAGGGTATTGGAATGGATATCGAAAGGCTTCACCGACTGAATGCTCTATCAAGGAAAATATGCGAACAGGATTTAAGTGAACACGACATATCGTCAGAATTGAATAATATTAAATTGTTAAAACGCTCTCCACTATGGCTTGAATGTCTATCATATATGCTGATATCGGGATCGTTCACGCTATTCTTTGGTGGGAATTTTATCGAATCAATAGCATCAGCATTGATAGGATCTGCAATTTGTATCATCAACCATTTTTCGGAAAAAGCATTCCTAAACAAAATCTTTGCTAAATTCATAGGCGCATTCGCGGTTACTTTAGGGGCTTACATCTTGATGGAATTGGGTGTGATACATATAATGGACAAGGTTATCATAGGTAACATAATGCTCCTGATTCCGGGTGTGGGGCTTACAAATGCCTTAAGAGATCTTTTGGTTGGAGATAATATAGCCGGTTTGATAAGACTTATTGAGGCTGTGCTTTTGGCTCTTGCCATCGCAGCCGGATACTTCCTATTTGTATTTCTTATGGGAGGTAAATTAATATGACGGCTTTGGTTCAAATTATCACAGGCTTTCTCGGATCTCTAGGCTTTTCTATCCTCTATAACGTTAGAGGAAAAAAACTTATCGCAGCCTCATTGGGCGGATTTATGGCATGGTCTCTTTTTCTTTTGCTTGGACTATTTATGGATAGCGAGCCGATGAGATATCTTATTGTTTCTATGTCCGTATCTCTTTATGCCGAAATATTAGCCAGAGTTTTAAAAACGCCTACCACCACATTTATTATAACTTCGCTTATTCCTCTTATTCCCGGAGGTTCTTTGTATTACACGATGTCAAGCGTATTTGGCGGAAATTTTGATGTATTTCTCGGGAATGCTGTGTCAACGCTGTCATTAGCGCTTGCTCTTGCTATTGGTGTCGCCATAATAGCTGCAGGTACACGATTGGTTATTCGTTTTAAGATATTTATACAACATAGCAA
>JAFWBJ010000014.1 GCA_017507145.1 Clostridia bacterium
TCCCCCCGAAATTCTGGGCCAGCATCCGCGCGTTGAAGGCGGCGCCGCCGAAATAGACGGCATCCGCTCCCCCTTCAATGGCGGCGGCCAGCGCATCGGACGAGCCGGCGGGGGCAAGCAGCTCGGGCAGGGGACGCAGCTCGCTCATTTGCTCGCCAGAGCCTCGAGCTGGGCCTTGAGGTCGGCAATTTCGGCCTTCGCCACAGCCAGCTGTGCCTCCAGCACCTTCTGGCGGCGCTGGGCCTTGAACTTATCTGCGCAGTAATCGAGCGCACACAGCAGAGCGGCCTCGGTCTTGGAACAATGGCGGGAACGGGTATTGATTTCACGGATCCGGCGGTCGATGGTGTTGACCAGCTCGGTCACCGAGGCTTCGGGCTCCTCGGTCAGAACATTCATCTGCATATCGGCGATGGTGATGGTGTATCGTGCTTTCATCCGCTTTCCTCCATATATGGATTTTGCGCCGGAGCGCAAATTTTTTCCCGACAGCGCTTGCAAATTGGGCACAAACGCTGTATAATAGAATCATTCTGTGCAGCCATGTATGCCGCACGGTCGAATCATCATCTATTATACTATATTTTCGCGCATTTTGAAAGTCTTTTTTGTAAATTCTTGCGCCGAAAACGAAGAAAGAGTTGCTTTTTATGGAAAATCTTGCTCAAGTTCAGCGTATTGTCATCAAAATCGGCACCTCCACCCTCACGCACAACACCGGTCACCTCAATCTGCGCCGCATTGAGACCCTGGTCAAGATCGTCTCGGATTTCAAAAATGCAGGCCGACAGGTCATTCTGGTCTCCTCGGGTGCGGTCAGTGCGGGCATTGCCCGGCTGGGGGCTGATCATCGGCCGCGCACGCCTGAGGAAAAGCAGGCCATGGCCGCCGTCGGACAGAGCGATCTGATGGCCATGTACGAACGCTTTTTCTCGACCTACGGCCACACGGTCGGCCAGATCCTGATGACCCGCGATGTCGTCGATGACCCCGCACGGCTCTCGGCCATTCGCAACACCTTTGAGTCCCTGCTGGCGCTGGGCTGTGTGCCGATCGTCAACGAGAACGACTCGGTCTCGATCGAAGAGCTGAAATTCGGCGGTAATGATACCCTCTCGGCCTACGTTGCCCTCATCTGCCGCGCCGATCTGCTCATCAACCTCTCGGACGTTGACGGCTTCTATGACCGTGATCCCCGCAAGTTCTCCGATGCCCGCCTGATCCCCATCGTGGACAGCGTCACCGATGCCCTCATCGCCGCGGCCGGCGGCGCCGGAACCGAGCGCGGTACCGGCGGTATGGCCACCAAGCTCAAGGCCGCCCGCATCGTCACCGAGGCCGGCATCCCCATGTACATCCTCAACGGTGCTGACCCGACCGTGCTCTACGCCCTCATGGACGGCGAGCCGATCGGCACCTTCTTCCGGGCGCACTGAGCCGCCCCATCTTACGCAAAGGAAGGCTTATTTATGGATATGCAAACCTACATTACCGACCTGTGCCGGGCGGCGAAAACGGCTTCCGCTTCGCTGGCCTCGGCCTCCACGGCCAAGAAAAACGCAGCGCTGGCCGCCATGGCTGACGCGCTGGCCGCCGATCGAGATGTCATTCTGGCCGCCAATGCCCGCGATCTTGCCACTGCCACCGACAACGGCGTACCCTCCACCATGCTCGACCGGCTCCGTCTGACCGAGGCCCGCATTGACGGTATCTGCGCCGCCCTGCGCGAGCTGATCGGGCTTGCCGATCCCATCGGCTCGGGCGAGCGCTGGGTGCGGCCAAACGGTCTGATTATCTCCCGCGTGCGCGTCCCGATGGGCGTCGTCGGCATGATCTATGAAGCCCGCCCCAATGTGACCGTCGATGCCGCCGCCCTCTGCCTCAAGACCGGCAATGCTGTCGTCCTGCGCGGCGGCAAGGAGGCAATCGAGACCAACCGCGCGCTGGTCGCTTCGATGAAGGCCGCTCTGGTGCAGGTTGGGCTTGACCCCGACGTACTGGCGCTGGTTGAGCGCACCGAGCGTGAGGGGGTATCGGCGATGCTGACCGCGCGCGGTTTGTTGGATGTAGTCATCCCCCGCGGCGGTGCCGGGCTGATTCGCACGGTGGTTGAGCAGGCGCGGATCCCGGTCATCGAGACGGGTGCCGGCAACTGCCACCTTTACGTTGACGAGACGGCTGATCTTGAAATGGCGGTGCGGGTTGCCATCAACGCCAAGGCATCCCGTCCTTCGGTCTGCAACGCCATCGAGACCATGCTCGTTCACGCATCGGTTGCTGCGAAATTCCTGCCCGCTTTTGCTGAGGCCGCCCGCGAGGCCGGCGTTACACTGCGCGGGTGTCCCCGGACCAAGATTCTTCTGCCCGACGCTGAAGAGGCCACAGACGCTGACTGGGCTACGGAGTACAACGATTATATTCTCGCCGTGCGTGTGGTTGACACTCTCGGTGATGCGATTGCGCATATTAACCGCTACAATACCGGACACAGCGAGGCGATCATCACTCGCTCCCGCGAAGCCGCTGCCCGTTTCCAGCGCGAGGTCGATGCTGCGGCTGTTTATGTCAATGCTTCTACCCGGTTTACCGATGGTGGGGAGTTTGGGTTCGGGGCTGAAATTGGGATTTCTACGCAGAAGCTTCATGCTCGCGGGCCTATGGGGCTCACTGCGCTCACGACGGACAAGTATCTCGTTGATGGGGTGGGGCAGGTTAGGTGAGGTTTGCTATCGTTTCCTCATACTAATCTTTCGTGCGGCTAATCCGGAGGGGAGAGGGGCGGCTCAAGCCGCAGCCCCTCTCCCCTCCGGCCCTCCCCTCAGCCCTTGGGCTTTGCCAGCCTTAGTTTAAGGGGTGAAATACCCCTGCCCCTACCTTATGGGAGAGTGGCGTTTTGTTCGCAAGTCACGTTCGTGCAGCCGTTATCGTTTGATTTTTCTGAAATATGACCGCCCTGGATATTGAATTGTGCAAATTTGCATCGCCCAAAATCGGGAGCGGCCTAAATCAGCAAACGTCAAACACATCTGTAAGTACAAAAACGCAA
>JAFWBJ010000158.1 GCA_017507145.1 Clostridia bacterium
CTTCACGTCTGTCTTGTTCCATGTCAGCCTCACTTTCTTTCCCGGGCGAGCCCGGTTGTACGCGCGTTCAAAAATAATACCCTGCAAAGGGGGAAAAGGTTGCATTACGGCCAAAATTTTGTGCCAAAAATTTGGCGCCCGAGATTTCGGCAAAAGAAAGCACTTGCGGCGCAAGCCGCAAGTGCTCCTGGACTTATTTCAGCTTGGGCGTGACACGGTAGACGTTGGGGCCTTCCGCGGTGTGGCCGCCGCCCTGGAAACCCTTGAAATCCTCAGAGGAGTAGGGGATGTGGCAGAGCTCGACGGTATCGGAGGTGATGCAGTCGGACTGTTTGAGCAGGTCAGCCAGGCCTTTGCAGGGGGGTGAGCTTGTTTTCCATGATGATCTCCTTACAGAATGAGTTGGGGATACATGGATTTTCTCGGGGAGCTCCCCGAAATGACAGGGTTGAAAATGGCGGCACCCGAGGGGCTCGGATGCCGCCGGTGACGCATGAACTGCATATATCTGAAGCGGCGGACCGCATTCAATTCGTCGGAATTCTATGTAAAATATATATCATCTGACGTGTCTGCAATGCATCTGTCATGGTAGAACAAAGGGCTTACTTAGCGTAATCAACCGCGCGGCTTTCCCGGATCATGTTGATCTTGATCTGGCCGGGATACTCCAGCTCAGACTCGATTCTCTGGGCGATCTCGCGTGCGATGAGCTTCATGCCGTCATCGTTGACCGATTCGGGCTTGACCATGATGCGGATTTCGCGGCCGGCCTGGATGGCGAAGGCCTTCTCCACACCGTCGAAGCTGCGGGAGATCTCCTCCAGCTTCTGCAGGCGCTTGATGTAGTTTTCCAGATCCTCGCGGCGAGCGCCGGGACGGGCGGCCGAGATGGCGTCTGCGGCCTGGACGATGACGGCGACGATGGTGCGGGGCTCGACATCGTTGTGGTGGGCTTCAATGGCGTGGATGACATCCTTGTTCTCGCGGTACTTGCGGGCGATGTCAACACCGATCTGGACATGGGAGCCGTCGACCTCCTGGGTCATGGCCTTGCCGATGTCATGCAGAAGACCTGCACGCTTTGCTAGGGTGCTGTCCACACCCAGCTCGTCGGCGATGATGCCCGAGAGGTAAGCGACCTCGGTCGAATGTTTGAGCATGTTCTGGCCGTAGCTGGTGCGGAACTTGAGACGGCCGAGCAGCTTGACCAGCTCGCCGTTGAGTCCGTGGATGCCAACCTCGAAGGTGGCGCGCTCGCCGGCCTGCTTGATGACGGCATCGACCTCGCGGCGTGCCTTCTCGACCATTTCCTCGATGCGGGTGGGGTGAATGCGGCCGTCCGAGATGAGCTTCTCCAGCGCAATGCGGGCGATCTCGCGGCGGACAGGGTCGAAGCCCGAAATGGTGATGGCCTCAGGGGTATCGTCAATGATCAGCTCCATACCGGTCAGGGTTTCGAAGGTACGGATGTTGCGGCCCTCGCGGCCGATGATGCGGCCCTTCATCTCATCGTTGGGCAGCGGGACGACCGAGATGGTGGTCTCTGCGACGTGGTCGGCAGCGCAGCGCTGGATGGCCAGCGAAATGATGTTGCGTGCCTTGGCATCGGCGTCTTCCTTGAACTGGGTCTCCAGCTCGTCAAGGCGCTGGGCAAGCTCGTGCTTGACCTCGGATTCAACACGCGAGATCAGCTCTTCCTTGGCCTGCTCTGCGGTGACGCCCGAAAGCTTTTCCAGTGCTTCGGTGTGGCGGTGGAGAACTTCTTCAATCTGTTTCTGAAGCTCTTCGTTTTCGTGGATCTTGCGGTTGAGCTGCTCGTCCTTGCGCTCCAGCGCTTCGGTTTTGCGGTCGAGCGTCTCTTCCTTTTGTGTCACGCGGCGTTCGAGGCGGGAGACCTCGTTGCGGCGTTCCTTCAGCTCGCGGTCGGCTTCGTTTTTGGCACGAAGAATCTCTTCTTTCGCTTCAACCAGCGATTCTTTTTTCTTCGCTTCAGCCTCGCGCGCAGCATCTTCAACGATCTTCTTTGCCTGCTCTTCAGCCGATCCAATCGCTTTTTCTGCGACACGTCTGCGGTAGGCGGTTCCGACAAAGAATGCGATCGGCGCGGTGACAATAAAAGCAAGCAATGCACCGATAAGAATTTGCATAAAGCACCTCCTTGTAAAATATTTGCCTGTATTCGCCTGAGTTGTAGTTTAACAAAGTATATTACACCTATTTTAGAATACACACCATTTATTTTACACAAAAAAAAGCCCGCTGTCAAGGGCTTTAGTATGATTTCTCGATAAAATGAAAGAAAATTTCTCGGAGGGGAGGACAAACGGGAAAAAAAGAAGGAGAATAACATAATTATCATCATTACGTAATAACGATATTAAGACACCTTGTCCGGGGTCAATTTTTATGGAAATTCATCGTTATCACTCAACAATACCGACAAAATGCCAGTAAATAGATGGATTTTCTATGGGCAAAGAGAGGATTTTGTAATAGACGTCTTGATTTTTGATGACGTTTGATGTATAATGAAATCATCAAAAGTGTGTGTATGCCGGCTGGCGGCATATTTGACTTTGTGTCCTAAAAATTTTTTATATATTTTCGAGAGGAAAGGTGATTAACCATGGCAAAGACCAACATTGTCGATTGGACAACAATTACCAACTTCGTAATCGACTCCTTCGTCGGTTACGGCATTCCGCGTGAGGATGCAATTATCTGCGCAGACGTTCTGCTCGAGAGCGACAAGCGCGGTATTGAGTCCCACGGTGTCAACCGCTTCAAGCCGATCTACCTTGACCGCATCAAGGCCGGCATTCAGAACCCTGTGACCAACTTTGAGATCGTCAAGGAGACCGAGACCACCGCTGTTGTCGACGGTCACGACGGCATGGGCCAGGTTATCGGCTACAAGTCGATGCAGATGGCAATCGATAAGGCAAAGAAGTACGGTATGGGCATGGTTGTTGTCCGCAATTCCTGCCACTACGGTATTGCCGGTTACTACACCTCTATGGCCGCTAAGCAGGGCTGCATCGGCATGACCGGTACCAACGCCCGTCCCACTGTTGCACCGACCTTCGGTGTAGAGGGCATGTTCGGTACCAACCCCCTCACGCTCGGCGTTCCCACCGATGAGGCATTCGACTTCAACTTTGACGCTGCTACCTCTACCTACCAGAACGGTAAGCTTGAGTACTACGCCCGCATCGGTAAGGATGCTCCCGCCGGCGCACTGGTTAATCCCCAGGGCGAGGCTTATGTGGGAACCTCTGCTGACGCACTCAAGGCAATGGGACGCGGCGAGGCTGCACTCTGCACGCTCGGTGGCCCCGGCGAAGAGGGCGCAGGCTACAAGGGCTACGGCTTTGCGATGTTCGTTGAGCTGCTTTCCGCAGTTCTCGCAAATGGCCACTATGGCAAGTATCTGACCGGCAAGGACGAAAACGGCAACAAGCGTGCATTCGGTCTCGGCCACTTCTTCATCGCAATCGACACCGATCACTTCCTCGGTGAAGAGGCTTGCCGCAAGAACGCGGGTGACATCATCCGCGAGGTTCGTTCGGCCAAGAAGGCGCCCGGCGCTGAGCGCATCTACACTGCCGGCGAAAAGGAGCATGAGGTTCGTCTTGCCCGCGCAGCCGGTGTACCGATCAACGAGTCGGTCCAGGCCGAGATGGTGGCTGTCCGTGACGAGTTGGGTCTGACCCAGTACAAGTTCCCCTGGGAGGACTAATTTTCGTCGGAGATGCACGGCGATGCCCGTTTGCTGCCGCGCAGAATGAATAGAGAAACGGGCGGCCGGCGGTCGCCCGTTTTTTACCCAAGCATGCCGGGGAGATATCCGCTCCCCGGCTATCCCCGCGAAGGGGAAGAACACGTGACGAAAGGATAGCAGTATGAAGTACAGTTATTATCCGGGGTGCACGCTGAAGACCAAGGCAAAGGCGCTGGACGCCTATGCCCGTGTTTCGGCCAAGGCCCTGGGCTTCGAGCTGGAAGAGATCCGTGACTGGCAGTGCTGCGGCGGCGTTTATCCGCTGAGCGCTGACGAGATCGCGACCAAGCTCTCCTCGGTTCGTGCGCTGGTCGATGCCCGCGACCACGGCCAGGAGCTGGTCACCCTCTGCTCAGCTTGCCACCATGTCATCAAGCGGGTCAACGACGACATGAAGAATGTCGACGACATCCGCACCCGCGCCAACAACTATATGCAGCTCGACACCCCCTATGCCGGCGAGACCAACGTGCTCCACTTCCTTGAGGTGCTGCGCGACCGGGTCGGCTTTGACGAGCTGAAGAAGAAGGTCGTCAATCCCCTCTCGGGTAAGAAGATCGGCGCCTACTACGGCTGCCTGCTCCTCCGCCCCAGCGAGATCATGACCTTTGATGATCCCGAGAACCCCAAGATTCTTGAGGACTTCATCCGCGCCATCGGCGCGGAGCCGGTCGTGTATCCCTACCGCAACGAGTGCTGCGGCGGCTACATCTCGCTCAAGGAGAAGGAGATGGCCGGACGGATGACCGACACCATTCAGGCAAGCGCATCGGGCTTCGGCGCTGAGATGCTGATCACCGCATGCCCGCTTTGCCAGTATAATCTGAACCAGACCGTCGATGGCCTGCCGGTGCTTTACTTCACCGAGCTGCTGGCCGAGGCGCTGGGCGTCAAAGAGGAGGCCATGGCATGAGCAACGTCTCCAAAGCAGAAAAGCAGACCGCGCTGATCCGCGAGATCAGCGGCGTCAATCCGTATAAATGTATGAAATGCGGCAAATGCTCGGCCACCTGCCCGGCATTTGACGAGATGGACATCAAGCCCCATCAGTTTGTTACCTATGTGCTGGAGGGCAATATCGCGGCGCTGGCTGAGTCCAAGTCGCTGTGGAAGTGCCTGTCCTGCTTTGCCTGCGTCGAGCGCTGCCCGCGCGACGTCAAGCCGGCAAAGCTCATCGACGCGGCACGTCAGATCGTCGAGCGCGAAAAGGGCGGCGACTACCTGACGGCCGACGAGATCCCCGCGCTGCTTGATCCCGAGCTGCCCCAGCAGCTTCTGGTCAGCGCATTCAGAAGATACAGGAGGTAAGCGGCGTGCAGAGAATTGGTGTATTTGTCTGCCACTGCGGCTCGAACATTGCCGCAACGGTAGACGTCAAGAAGGTCGTGGAGATGGCCGCGCGTGAGCCCGGCGTTGTCCACGCAGAGGATTACCAGTACATGTGCTCCGAGGCAGGCCAGGCGAAGATCGCCCAGGCTGTGGCCGAGAAGAATCTGACCGGTATCGTGGTTTGCTCCTGCTCCCCGCGTATGCATGAAGCAACCTTCCGCAAGGCGGCTGAGCGTGCAGGGCTGAACCCCTACATGGTCGAGATCGCCAACATCCGCGAGCATTGCTCCTGGATCCACAAGAACATCGAAGAAGGCACCGAGAAGGCCGTCATTCTGGCCCGCGCTGCCATCGCCAAGGTCAACCTCAACGCCCCCCTGAAGGCGGGCGAGAGCCGCGTCACCAAGCGTGCGCTGGTCATCGGCGGCGGTATCGCCGGTATCCAGTCGGCGCTCGACATCGCTGATGCCGGCTATGAGGTCGACATCGTCGAGAAGACCCCCTCCATCGGCGGCCGCATGGCGCAGCTCGACAAGACCTTCCCGACCCTTGACTGCTCGGCTTGTA
>JAFWBJ010000159.1 GCA_017507145.1 Clostridia bacterium
CTACGCTTATCAAATGTATTTTGGGATTACACAAACCCGATCAAGGAAATATCCGGTTTTTCATACTTGATATCGCCGTTCGGGAATTCGATGCCGAGGATGAGCATATGCTCAGCCATCCAGCCTTCCTTGCGGCCGAGGTAGGAAGCGATACGGAGTGCGAAGCACTTCTTGCCGAGCAGAACGTTTCCGCCGTAGCCCGAGTTGATGGACCAGATTGCATTGTCCTCCGGGAAGTGGCAGATATAGCGGTTCTCCTCGTCGATGTCAGCCTTGGCATGCAGACCCTTGATGAAGCCGGCATCGTTGCCCATAGCGTCCATAACAGCAGTACCGACGCGGGTCATGATGAGCATGTTGAGAACAACGTAGATGGAGTCGGTCAGCTCAATGCCGTACTTTGCGAAGTCGGAACCGACGATACCCATGGAGTAGGGGATAACATACATGGTTCTGCCCTTCATGGAGCCGCGATAGAGCTTGGAAAGCTTCGCATAGCACTCATAGGGATCCATCCAGTTGTTAATGTTGCCTGCATCCTCTTTGTTGGTGGTGCAGATAAAGGTACGGCCCTCAACGCGTGCAACGTCGTTGACCGCAGTTCTGTGCAGGTAGCAGCCGGGCAGCTTCTCCTGGTTGAGTTCGATCATCTCGCCGGTAGCCATAGCCTGCTTGCGCAGTTCATTTGCCTGCTCTTCGCTGCCGTCAATCCAAACGATCTGATCGGGACGGGTCAGGAGCGCCATCTGCTCGACCCAGTTCTTCACATAGGTGTTCTTGATTTCCATGTTCTATCTCCTTGCAAAAAATTGTTTTTTATGCTTATCAATACCCTTGTTATCCAATTTATATTTTACACGATTTTTGCAAAAAAAGCAAGTGTGAAAATGCATATTTTTCAAGCCGACGGCATGTGAATAATTGGTATTCCCGACTATTTTGTCAACTTAGCTTTACCGTTCGGCAGAATACCGTGCGAAAAATTTCAAAAAGCCCTTTCAAAAACACAAAAAATGTGATATAATAATATGATGTAAAGCAGCAGAACGAAAGGAGTTCCCGCATGTCCATCGAAGCTGTCCGTGCGTATCTGGCAGAATACGGTCTGGATTCGCGCATCATTGAATTCTCGGTTTCCTCCGCTACCGTTGCCCTTGCCGCCGAGGCGCTGGGCTGCGACGGTGCACATATTGCAAAATCACTGACCTTCCAGGGCGAGCCGAACACCATTCTGCTGGTCGCCGCAGGAGACGCCAGAATTGACAACGCCAAATTCAAAGCGCAGTTTGGCCGCAAAGCCAAGATGCTCACCCCCGACGAGGTCATTGCCGCGACCGGACATGCTGTCGGCGGTGTATGTCCCTTTGCACTGCCCCAGACCGGCGTGGAGGTATGGATGGACATCTCCCTGCAGCGATTTGAAACGGTCTATCCCGCTTGCGGAAGCGCAAACAGCGCCATTCCGCTCGATTGCGAAACGCTTTTCCGCGCCGCACACGCGCTTGGCTGGGTCGATGTCTGCCGCGACTGGGCCGAATCGCTCTGACCACTGCCGCGCTCAGCACCGGCCCCCTTCCCTGCCCGATGGGCAGTATTACGACTTTTCGGAGGTACGCATGGCCACCAAAGCCACTGAAACGAAGAAAGCCCAATATAACAACCAATCGATCACCATGCTCAAGGGTGCAGACCGCGTCCGCAAGCGTCCCGCTGTCATCTTCGGCTCGGATGGGCTTGAGGGCTGCGAGCATTCTTTTTTTGAAATCCTCTCCAATGCCGTCGACGAGGCGCGCGAGGGCTACGGTTCGACCATTCGCGTCACCGCTTATGCCGACCACTCGCTGGAGGTGGAGGACCACGGCCGCGGCGTTCCGCTGGGCTGGAACGAGGCCGAGGGCAAATATAACTGGGAGCTGGTCTACTGCGAGCTCTACGCCGGCGGCAAGTACAACAACAACGATGATGACGCCGCCTACGAATATTCGCTCGGTCTCAACGGCCTCGGCGCCTGCGCGACGCAGTACAGCTCGGAATACATGGAGGTGCGCTCCTACGACGGCACGAATCTGCACCGCATCAGCTTCGCCAAGGGCGAGCCGACGAGCGAGCTGGAAACCGTCCCGCTCGCCAAAAACGAGCGCCGTACCGGCACCGTCATCCGCTGGAAGCCCGATCTCGAGGTCTTCACCGATATCGCCATCCCGCATGCCTTCTTCGCCGACACCCTGCGTCGCCAGTCGGTGACCAATGCAGGCCTGCAGTTCGATCTGCGGCTCGAGCAGCCCGACGGCAGCTTCACCGAGCAGTCCTTCGTCTACCCCAACGGCATCTCCGACTACATCGCTGAGTTGGCGGGTGAGACCTCGATGACCGCGCCTGTCCTCTGGAAGATGGAGGCACAGGGTCGCGACCGCGAGGACAAAGAGATGTATAAGCTCAAGGCCGAGATCTCCTTCTGCGTCTCGAATACCGTCAACGTGCTCGAATACTATCACAACTCCAGCTTCCTTGAGCACGGCGGCTCGCCTGACAAGGCTGTCCGCTCCGCTTTCGTCTGGGCGCTGGACAAATATCTCAAAGCCAACAATAAGTACAACAAGAACGAGGCCAAGATCACCTTTGGCGACATCGAGGACTGCCTGGTGCTGGTCATCAACTCCTTCTCGACCCAGACTTCCTACGAAAACCAGACCAAAAAGGCCATCAACAACCGCTTCATCGCCGAGGCACTGACCGACTTCCTCAAGGAACAGCTCGATCTCTACCTCGTTGAGAACCCGACGGCTGCTGAGCAGTTTGCCAATCAGGTGCTGGTCAACAAGCGCAGCCGCGAAAGCGCTGAGCACGCCCGTCTCGACATCAAGAAAAAGCTGTCGAACAATATGGACATTGCAAACCGCGTTGAGAAGTTCGTCAACTGCCGCTCCAAAGACCCCGCCCTGCGCGAGCTCTACATCGTAGAGGGCGACTCGGCGCTGACTTCGGTCAAGCTGGCCCGCAACGCCGAGTTCCAGGCCGTCATTCCGGTGCGCGGCAAAACGCTCAACTGCCTCAAGGCCAGCTATGACAAGATCTTCAAGAGCGACATCATCCTCGACCTGCTGCGCGTCATCGGCTGCGGCGTCGAGCTCAAGGGCAAGGTCAAGGGCAACATCGTCCCCTTCGATCTGGCCTCCCTGCGCTGGTCGAAGATCATCATCTGCACCGATGCCGATGAGGACGGTTTCCAGATCCGCACGCTGTTGCTGACTCTCTTCTACCGCCTGCTCCCCACCCTGCTGGCCGAGGGAAAGGTCTTCATCGCCGAGTCACCGCTCTTCGAGATCACGACCAAGGACGACACCTTCTTCGCCTACAACGAAGCCGAGAAGGCGCAGATCCTGCGCAAGCTGGGCGACAAGAAGTACACCCTCCAGCGCTCCAAAGGTCTGGGTGAGAACACCCCTGCCATGATGTCCCAAACGACGATGGATCCGGCCACCCGCCGCCTCATCGCCGTCACGCCGGCCGACGCCGCCGCGACCGAGATCATCTTCGACACCCTGCTCGGCGACAACCTCCCCGCCCGCAAGGCCTTCATCGCCGCCCACGGCAGCGAGTATATGCTCGAGGCGGACATATGATTGGCCTCTTCCGCTTGGGAAGCCTTCAAAAACCGGTAATCAAAAAAACGCCTGTGCCGCTGAATTGGCACAGGCGTTTTTTGCAGTTAAATTTTGTCGGGGCCGCGGAATCCGGCCGCGGTGAGACGGTGCACCGCCTCTTCGTCGCGGTCAACGCGCAGGATGATGCAGGCATCTCCGCCGTCAGCCGAGATGTAGGTGTACATGTACTCGATCTGAATATCCTCCAGCTTGCGGAGCAGATCGACCAGAGCGCCCGGCTTGTCGCCGATGCATACCGTCAGCACCGACGTGATCGATGCCGTAATACGATTCTCGCGCAGGATGCCCTCCAGACGCTCGGGATCATCGACAATCAGACGAAGGATGCCGAAGCTTGTCGTGTCGGCAACCGACAGCGCACGGATGTTGATCCCGTTCTTGGCAATAATGTCCGTCACCTCGGCCAGGCGGCCATGACGGTTTTCAATGAAAATCGAAATCTGCTTGGTGATCATTGCAATTCCTCCTGATTTATCGCTGTCTATATTATATCAGTTTTCCCCCGCCCCGTCAAGTAGGTAGCGGAGCAGGCCGCGCGGTTGGAGCAACCGTCAGCGGTTCTGGGTGCCCAGCTCGTAGGCACGCAGATTGACCTCGGTGAATTTGGGCGGGACGCATGCCGTCACAGCGGCGCGCAGCGCTTCGTCCGAGAAGCCCAGCACATGGGCTGCCAGACCGATCAGCGCGACATTGGCCGCCTTTTCGCTGCCTGCCTCGCGGGCAATGGCCAGCGTATCGGCCGCGATGATCTCCACGCCCTTGGCGCGGATCTTTTCAATCAGCGCATCGGGATAGACCGCCGCACCGGTGACGACCGGCATGGGGTTGATCGACTGGGTCGAAGTAACAACCGTACCGCCGCGGCGCAGATAGGGCAACCAGCGGGCAGCCTCCAGCTGCTCAAAGCTGAGAATAACATCAGCCTCACCGCGGCAGATCAGCGGCGCATCGACCTTCTCCCCATATTTGACATAGGTCACAACCGAGCCGCCGCGCTGCGACATGCCGTGCACCTCGGAAACCTTGACAGCATAGCCGGCATCCAGTGCGGCACGGCCGAGAATCCGGCTGGCCAGAAGCGATCCCTGACCGCCAACACCCACAATCATAATCTTCATGCGCGGGCACCTCCAATCGCATCAAATTTGCAGAGCTGTTCGCAGACACCGCAGCCAACGCAGAGCGCGCCGTCGATCTGTGCCTTGCCGTCCTGCATCGAGATGCAGGGGCAGCCGATCTTCATGCAGGCGCGGCAGCTGCGGCACTTGTCGGCATCAACCGCGAGCGCCGGCTTCGGTTTGACATATTTCAAGAGCGCGCAGGGGCGGCGGCTGATGATCACCGACGGGCAATCGGCCGCCAGTTCTTCCCTCAGCGCCGTCTCCACAGCGGCCAGATCGTAGGGATCGACCACGCGGATGTGCTCTTCGGCAATGCCGGCCGCGGCGCAGATCGCCTCGATCGAGACAGCGTAGGTCGGCTTATTCTGCAGGGTAAGGCCGGTGCAGGGGTTCTGCTGATGGCCGGTCATGCCGGTGATCGAGTTATCAACCACGATGACCGTCGACTTGCCCTGGTTGTAGGTAATATCAATCAGGCCGGTGATGCCCGAGTGCATAAAGGTCGAGTCGCCGATGATGGCTACCGACTTACTTTCCTCGCCACGAACCTTGTTGAAGCCGTGCAGCGCCGAGATCGACGCGCCCATGCAGAGGGTGGTGTCCATCGCGCCGAGCGGCTGGCCGGCGCCAAGGGTATAGCAGCCGATGTCGCCGCTGACATAGAGCTTCATCTTGGCCAGGACATAGAAAACGCCGCGGTGCGGGCAGCCGGGGCAAAGCACCGGCGGGCGGGGCGGGATGGCATCTTCCAGCACATCAAATTCAGGGGTCTGGCCCAGCAGCTTCTCGGCCAGCAACTCAGTAGAGTACTCGCCGATGTTGGGCAGCAGGTTATGGCCGTCCACCGCGATGCCAAGGGCACGGCAGTAGGACTCGATCACCTCGTCCAGCTCCTCAATGACGATCACGCGCTCAACCGAGGCAGCGAAATCGAGGATCTTCTTGGCCGGCAGAGGATTGATCAGGCCGATCTTGAGGTAGGATGCACGGTCACCGAAGCACTCGCGGGCGTAGTTGTAGCAAGTGCCGGCGGTGATGATGCCGATCTTGTTGTCGGTACCGCGCTCAATTCGGTTGAGCTCGGTCGTCTCGGCAAAGGCGCGCAGGGCAGCCAGGCGCTTCTCGACCTCGACATGACGCCCGCGGGCATAGGCCGGCATCATGACATACTTGGACGGATCTTTCTTATAGTCACGCAGCGGCACGTTCTCGCGGTCGGACAGCGTCACCACGCTCTGCGAGTGCGCCACGCGGGTAGAGGTGCGTAGCAGAACCGGCGTATCAAACTGCTCGGAGATGGCGTAGGCCGCTTTGGTGAAGTTCAGGCAGTCGGCCGAATCGGCGGGCTCAAGCATGGGGAGCTTGGCCGAGATGGCATAGTGACGGCTGTCCTGCTCGTTCTGCGAGGAATGCATGCCGGGATCATCGGCCACGGCGATCAGCATACCGCCGTTGATGCCGGTGTACGCCGAGACAAACAGCGGGTCAGCGGCCACATTCAGGCCGACGTGCTTCATGGCGCAGAAGGAACGTCCGCCGCCGATGGCCGCGCCCAGCGCAACCTCCAGCGCAACCTTCTCGTTCGGTGCCCATTCTGCGTAAATGTCTTCTTCATATTTTGCGGCAAACTCAGTGATCTCGGTGCTGGGCGTGCCCGGATAGCTGGAAACCAGCCGAACGCCGGCCTCCCACAGGCCGCGCGCGACCGCCTCGTTGCCTAACATCAGTTGTTTTTTCATCTTGATTTCCTCAATAATTTCTCGGCAGATTGCCTTATTTCACACGATTGTCGACGACGCGTCTCGCCTTGCCCTGGAAGCGCTCGAGCGAGCGGGGCTGAACGAGATTGATCTTGGCATCCAGGCCAAGGACAGTCTGCAGCTTGTGGTGTACCAGCTTCTGCAGCTTCTCCAGCTCGCCGTAGTGGTCAAGCAGCGCGGCATCGGTTACCTCGATATTGATTTCAAAGGTATCCATGTAGTTCTTAGTGCCCAGCACGATCTGATAGTTCGCGCCGACCTGCGGGATAGCGATCAGCACGCTCTCGATCTGGCTGGGGAAGACATTGACGCCCTTGATCTTGAGCATATCGTCGCTGCGTCCGGTGGGCTTATCCATGCGGGCGTGCGTACGGCCGCATGCGCAGGTGTCGTAATGGATGCGGGTAATGTCCTTGGTACGGTAGCGCAGCAGCGGAATCCCTTCCTTGGTCAGCGTGGTCACCACCAGCTCACCCTGCTCGCCGCGGGGCAGAACCTCGCCGGTTTCGGGATTGATGATCTCGGGCAGGAAATGGTCTTCCGCGAAATGCATACCGCAGCGCTCGCGGCACTCGCCCGACACGCCGGGGCCCATCAGTTCGCTCATGCCGTAGTTATCGGTGGCAAAGAGGTTCCATGCTTCCTCAATTTTCTGCCGCATCTCAGGCGTGCAGCCCTCCGAGCCGAACAGGCCAAGACGCACATTCAGCGTACGCGGATCGACGCCGATATCGCGCGCGACCTCAGAGATGTAATACGCGTAGGAAGGCGTCGAAACCAGCGCCGTGGTGCCGAAATCCTTCATCAGCATGATCTGCTTCTCGGTATTGCCCGAGGAGGAAGGCACGACGGTCGCGCCGATCTTCTCCAGACCGTAGTGGAGTCCCAGCGCACCGGTAAACAGGCCGTAACCAAAGCAGATCTGCACGATATCGTCCTCGCTGGCGCCGGCGGCCATGGTCAGGCGGGCAACACACTCACTCCAGGTGTCGAGATCCTGCTTGGTATAACCGACAACGGTCGGTTTGCCGGTGGTGCCGGACGAAGCATGGATACGAACGATCTTCTTGCGATCAACGGCAAAGAGGCCGAAGGGATAGGTATCCCGAATGTCGGCCTTGGTGGTATAGGGGATGTACTGAATATCCGAGAGGGTCTTGATCTTGTCGGCCGTCACACCGGCTTCGGCAAGGCGCTTATGGTAGAAGGGGACATTGCGGTCAACATAATCGACCAGATGGCGAAGGCGCGCAAGCTGGAGTGCTTCCAATTCTTTGCGCGGCATGGTCTCAATATCGCGTTGGAAAAAGTTCATGGACACAGCCTCACTTTTGGCATAATAATAATTTGATTATACCATAATCATGAAAAATTTGCAAGCATTTTCGCAGTTTTTGCCGAACGAATGAAAAAAACGCACAAAAAAGCGGAGTGCAAACCGCTTGCACCCCGCAATATTGGGTCAAAGGCCCAGCTCGGCACGCCAGGTCGCGATATAACGTTCAGCCACAGCGGCAGTTTGGGCTTCGGCAAAAATGCGCAGCAGCGGCTCAGTACCAGAAAAGCGGCAGATCACAAATGAGCCGTCGGCAAAATAAAGCTTGCATCCGTCCTCCAGGTTGATCCGCACCAGCTCGGGCCCGAAATCGGGATAGTCGGCACGCGTCATGACCGCGCGGTGGATCTCCTCACGCGCTTCGGCCGGGAAGCGCAGATTTGCCTCGACCATCTCATAGTGCC
>JAFWBJ010000160.1 GCA_017507145.1 Clostridia bacterium
ATAACCTCGCCGCCGGTGAGGACAGCGATGTCGCGGAGCATTTCCTTGCGGCGGTCGCCGAAGCCGGGGGCCTTGACGGCAACGCAGACGAAGGTGCCGCGCAGCTTGTTGAGTACGAGGGTAGTGAGGGCTTCGCCTCCAACATCCTCGGCAATGATCAGCAGCTTCTTGCCGGCCTGAACAACCTGCTCGAGCAGGGGAAGGATCTCCTGGATGTTCGAGATCTTCTTGTCAGTGATGAGGATGAAGGCGTCGTCGATGACGGCTTCCATCTTGTCGGTATCGGTAGCCATGTAGGGCGAGAGATAGCCGCGGTCGAACTGCATACCCTCGACAACCTCGGAGTAAGTGTCGGCCGACTTGGACTCCTCAACGGTGATGACACCGTCAGCGGTGACCTTCTCCATCGCGTCAGCGATCAGCGAGCCGATGACTTCGTCGCCGGACGAAACCGTACCGACGCGGGCAATATCCTCGGAGCCGTTGACCTTCTTGGAGTTGGCGATGAGGCACTCGACAGCGCGGTCGACAGCCAGCTTGATGCCCTTGCGGATGATCATGGGGTTGGCGCCTGCGGTGACGTTCTTCATGCCCTCGCGGATGAAGGCCTGTGCGAGCAGGGTAGCGGTGGTGGTACCGTCGCCGGCTGCGTCGTTGGTCTTGGTTGCAACTTCCTTGACCAGCTGTGCGCCCATGTTCTCGGCAGCGTCCTCCAGCTCGATCTCCTTGGCGATGGTCACGCCGTCATTGGTGATCAGCGGGGAGCCGTACTTCTTGTCGAGGACGACGTTGCGGCCCTTGGGGCCGAGGGTGATCTTAACGGTATCGGCGAGCTTGTCGACGCCGCGGAGCAGAGCGTTGCGGGCGTCAATGCCGTACAGAATATCTTTTGCCATGATAAATTCCTCCTAAATATAAATGGTTGCGCTTAGTCTACGATAGCGAGAATGTCGCTCTGGCGAACGATGCTGTACTCGGTGCCGTCATACTTGACTTCGGTGCCCGAATACTTCGAGGTGATAACCTTGTCACCGACCTTGACGATCATGGTGATCTCTTTGCCGTCAACCATGCCGCCGGGGCCGACTGCGACGACTTCTGCGATCTGGGGCTTCTCCTGAGATGCAGCGGTCAGGATGATGCCGGTCTTGGTCTTCTCTTCAGCTTCGACAGCCTTGACGAGAACACGGTCTGCTAAGGGTTTGATTGCCATGGATGTATCCTCCTTGAATGGTGATCGGGCGGATGCCCGAAAAATAGATTCGGTTTGGCACTCATATCTATGGAGTGCTAACTTACACTGCTTATTGTACTACAAAAAAATGAAAAATCAAGAGTTTTTTCCAATATTCACAGTAAGTTAACATTTGCGCTCTGCCCAAAAACTAACACTGTCGATCTTTGTCTGCTAAAAGCATATTGGCTGTACAATCGGCATAAATTAGAACAAAGGGGGCGGTGCGGTATGGCATGGCTGGCATGGATCAACCAATTTATCATTACCCCCGCAGTTCCGGTCTGCTTGATGGGGGCGGGGCTGTGGTATGGGGGCGTTCTGCGCTTTTTCTGGCTGCGGTCACCGCGGATTTTATGGCGGGTTTTGCTGCATCCGGCGGCAAAAGAAGGGGTATCGCCCGCTTCGGCCATGACGGTGGCGCTGGCCGGAACGCTCGGTGTGGGGAATATTGTGGGCGTGGCCTCAGCCATTGTGCTGGGCGGGCCGGGGGCAATTTTTTGGATGTGGGTCAGCGCACTCTGCGCGATGGTGCTCAAATACGCCGAGATCACGCTGGCCCTTCGTCACCGCCGGCAGACGGCGGACGGGCAGATGCTGGGCGGTGCGATGTATTACATCGCCGACTGCGCGGCGGAAGGCAGGCTTGGCCGCCGGGGCGGCCGGGTCATCGGCAGCATCTTCGCGATCCTTTGCCTGATCAACGGGCTGACGATGGGCAGCGTGATTCAGGTGCGCGCCGTTTCGTCCGCTTTCGGTGAGATGGCCGGCGTCCCGCCGCTGGCGGTGGGGCTTGG
>JAFWBJ010000161.1 GCA_017507145.1 Clostridia bacterium
GCCCGGGACGCGAGAATTATGTTTAAGCATATTTTCCCCAACGGCCTCGGTACCATCGTCACCAGCTTTGCTCTGGTAATCCCCGGCATGATTTACTCGGAAACCAGCTTTACCTATCTGGGTATCATCAATCTTGAAGCGGGAAACACGACCAGTGTCGGTACGCTTATCGCCGCAGGACAGCAGTCCATCATGGCAAATGCCGGATATGTGGCATTCTTCCCCTGCATGTTCCTGGTCCTTTTGATGCTCAGCTTCAATTTGTTCGGTAACGGATTGCGCGATGCATTTAATCCGTCGCTCAGAGGAACGGAGGATTAAGCATGAATAAAGAAATTAAATTATCGGTTAATGATCTTAAGGTCTCCTTCCGCACCGATGCCGGTAAGGTACAGGCAGTACGTGACATTTCCTTCGATCTTTACAAAGGCGAGACACTTGCCATTGTGGGAGAATCGGGATCGGGTAAGTCTGTTACCTCGAAAGCGATTATGGGTATTTCCGCGGTCAACGCGATTTATGAGGGCGGCGAGATTCTCTATGACGGTCAGGATCTCATGCGCATCCCCGAAGAGGAGATGCACAAGCTTCGCGGCGATAAGATCGCGATGATCTTCCAGGACCCGCTGTCTGCGCTGAATCCCATCATGCGTATCGGCAGACAGATCACCGAGGCGATGCTGCTGAAGAATAAGGCAAACCGCAAAGAGGGTCGCGTGACCTTTAACAACACACTTTCGGAATTGTCCGAGATGATGAAAAAGGCACTCGCTGAGATGCCTAATGCCAGCGTTTCGGTTGCTGACGTTGAGAAGTATATCAAAACCTTTGATGATTTCAATATTCAAGCAATTAAGCTTGAGAACAGCTACAACGCCGCACGCACTGCAGCCGAGGAAATGATCGCAGTAATTGAGGATCTGCTTTTCCTCACTGAGAAGAAGCAGAAAGTCGATGTGATGGCAACGCTTAAACTCATCGGGCGCAGACTCAAGGAGATCGACGACAAGTACTTTGTTTCGCGGTATGCGGAGGCACTTGAGATACACGCGGAAGTGTTTGAAAGTGTTAAGCGCGCAGAGCGTACTAAAGTAACCTTGGGTGATTTCGCGAAGAAGCTTACCGGTGCGGGCGCGTCCAAGAACGAGGCATCTCCCGAGACCGTTGAGTTCCTTACGGCGCTCAAGAAAACGGCAAAAGAAATGCTGGAGCAGCCCCAGTACAACTTCTTCAGAATCGGTTATTACGTATACAAGCACCCCGAGACTGATCTCAGCCAGATGCCCGCAGACGAGGCGAACGAACTCGCAGGAAAGTTCTTGGGTGAGGACTTCATGGATGCCTTTATCGCGCTCGAGAAGATCGCAGTGCAGTATTCGTTTGACAAGACAATCGAAAATAAGAAGGCTGCAATTGCGGCACTTGAAAATGCGATCGGCTTTTTCAGAGCAGGAACGTTTTCCGCACAAGAGGCGGAGTCGACCTGCAAGAATCTGAACAAGAGCGTTCTCACTGCAATCGATCCGCTTGCGGTTATCAAGGATAACGTAGCTTACACCTTTGGTGGAGCACTTGCGCGAGAAGTGGAGAAATACTTCTTCTATGCGAAGAACAATCCCAAGGAGGAAGCCCGCTTTGCTCGTCAGACTGCGCAGAGAGAGGCTTTGCTGGCAAAAGGCAAGACGATCGACTGGAAGATCGTTCCCAAGTCGGTGATCGAACTTGAGGTACAGATCGAGACGATCGTTTCGGTCCTTGCCCGTGTCATGAATAAATTTAAGGCAGACGTCGAGGCTGCCGAAACCTTTGACGCAGATAAGCGCTGTGTGGAAATTATCGATTACCTCAAGGAAAAAGCGTCGCAGGTCGTTTATACCCTGACTAAGCGAATCGCGAAGGAAAAGGCGATCAAGCTCATGGAAGAGGTCGGTATTCCGGAGGCGAGAATGCGTTACAGACAGTATCCGTTTGAGTTCTCGGGCGGTATGCGTCAGCGTATCGTGATTGCCATCGCGCTCTCGGCAAACCCTGATATCCTCATCTGCGACGAGCCGACGACGGCACTTGATGTGACCATCCAGGCGCAGATTCTTGAGCTGATTAACCGACTCAAGCGCGAGCATAACCTTTCGATCATCTTTATCACGCACGACCTCGGTGTCGTGGCCAACATGGCGGACAGAATTGCCGTTATGTATGCCGGTAAGATCGTAGAGTACGGTACGGCGGAAGAGGTATTCTATAATCCTCAGCATCCCTATACCTGGGCTCTGCTCTCCTCCATGCCTGACCTTGATACCAACGAAAAGCTGGATGCGATCCCCGGCACACCCCCGAACATGATTTATCCCCCTGTCGGCGATGCGTTTGCGGAAAGAAACAAGTACGCAATGGAGATCGACTTCGAGATGCAGCCCCCCATGTATGAGGTTTCTCCCACACACTTTGCTGCGACGTGGCTGCTCCATCCCAACGCACCCAAGGTGGAAATCCCCAAGATTATTACCGAGCGTATCCGGAGAATGAAGGAAAGAGGAGGCAACCATGGAGAATAATTCTGAAGTATTGTTGAAAGTGGACCACCTTTGTCAGTATTTCCGTTTGGGACGCAAGGATCTTAAGGCCGTTGATGATGTCAGCTTTGAGGTGAAGAAGGGTGAAACCTTTGGTCTTGTAGGTGAGTCCGGCTGCGGAAAAACCACAACGGGCCGTTCTATCATCAAGCTGTACAACATTACCTCGGGTAACGTGTACTTTAAAGGCCAGCGAGTCGGCGCGGGAACGCGTGCCTATAAGGACGCGATCAAGCAGGCAAAAAAGGATCTTGAGGAGAAAAAAATCACAAAGCAAGAGCATGATGCTATTGTCGAACAAAACCGAGCGCTCATCAAAGATGCAAAGTCTGATAATCGTGAAGTTGACAAGAAATACGTCGAGTCGATGCTCCGGGAACTGGAAGCAGTGTATGCCGAGAAGTTCAGCGCGGCAGAGGGAGATGACGCACAGCTCAAGACCCTCAAGAAGGAATACAACAACCGCTGCCGCGTCGCCAAGAAGAGCAAGCTCATCACCCAGATCCAGATGATCTTCCAGGATCCGATCGCCTCCCTTGACCCCCGTATGACCGTGCGCGATATTATCGCGGAGGGACTCGTGATCAACGGCGTCACCGATAAGGATTATATCAACGAGAAGGTCTACGAGATTCTTGAGCTGGTCGGCCTTGTGCGCGAGCACGCAGACCGTTATCCGCACGAGTTCTCCGGCGGTCAGCGCCAGCGTATCGGTATCGCGAGAGCTGTCATCATGCAGCCCGAGATGATCATCGCCGACGAGCCGATCTCTGCCCTTGACGTGTCGATTCAGGCGCAGGTAATCAACCTGCTCAACGATCTCAGAGAGCGTCTGGGTCTCACGATCATGTTCATCGCACACGACCTGTCGGTGGTGAAATACTTCTCCGACCGAATCGGTGTTATGTATTTCGGAAAAATGGTCGAGCTTGCCGATTCGGACGAGCTCTTCAAGAATCCCCTGCATCCTTATACGAAATCGCTCCTTTCTGCGATCCCGCTGCCCGATCCCGTGTACGAAAAACAGCGCACGAGAATTCACTACAATCCCATCGCAGAGCACGATTATTCGGTTGATACGCCGTCGTTCCGTGAGATTACCCCGGGACATTTCGTATACTGCAATGATGCGGAAGAGGAAAAGTACAAGCAGCTGGTCAAGTAACAGGATGGATGGTTAAGGACAGTGAAAGAAGAAACCAAAGTAACGTTAACCAAATATGCAATATGTTTTGGCGTTGAAGCGATAATTGCCTTTTTTGTGATTTGGTCAAAAGGCTTTTTCACGCAGAGTGCAGCGGTCAATATCCAGATCCTGGCAGACGCATTCTTCGTCTCGGGCGTATTGATGTCGCTGTTTGCGGGCATGCTGTACGTCAGCGGTGAGGGAGCACTCATTGGTATCGGATTCGTTCTCAGGAACGTCGTGCTTGCCTTTCTGCCTATGGGCAGAGCCAGGCATGAGCTGTATGCCGATTACCGCGAACGTAAGCTCAGCGAGGCAAAAAAGCGTAGCAACAGCTGCATACTGGTAACGGGACTTATCTTCCTTGCCATTGGCATCATCTTGACGGTTATTTGGGATGCGAAATTTTATCACACATAAGAGAATCCCCGCGCATGATATGCGCGGGGATTTTTGTCTGATATACGCATGATCAAGGATGCCGTCGCCGGGCCAAAATCCCGTATTGAGCAAAAAGGATCACAGAATTCTTGGTCGAATTCTGTGATCCTTTTTATGGGATTGTTCGGGAATGGCCTTGCTTTGGCACACACCGACAACCAAATAAGTTTTGTGTTAGATCTGTGCGCTGTAGTTAGGTGCTTCCTTGGTGATGTTGATGTCGTGCGGATGAGATTCGCGCAGGCCTGCACCGGTGATGCGAACAAAGCGGCCATTCTCGCGCAGATCGTCAATGGTCGGCGCGCCGCAATAACCCATGCCTGCACGCAGACCGCCCATCAGCTGGTAAACGGTGTCGGCAAGCGGCCCCTTGTAGGGAACGCGGCCCTCAACACCCTCGGGAACCAGCTTGCGGTTGCCTTCCTGGAAGTAGCGGTCCTTGGAGCCCTGTTCCATGGCGGCAATCGAACCCATACCGCGGTAAACCTTGAAGGAGCGGCCCTGGTAAATTTCGGTTGCGCCGGGGCTTTCCTCACAGCCGGCCAGCAGGGAACCGACCATAATGACGCTTGCACCGGCAGCAATTGCCTTCGGGAGGTCGCCGGAGTACTTGATGCCACCGTCTGCGATGACCGGTACACCATACTTCTCAGCAACTTCGGCTGCGTTCATGATGGCCGTGACCTGCGGAACACCGATACCGGCAACCACACGGGTCGTGCAGATCGAACCGGGACCGATACCGACCTTGACTGCATCAGCGCCGGCCTCAATCAGATCGCGTGCGGCTTCAGCCGTTGCAATGTTGCCGGCAATCAGCTGGCAGTCTGGATAGGCAGACTTAATGCTGTCAATTGCCGTGAAAATATTCTTGGAGTGGCCGTGTGCGGAGTCAAGTACCAGGAAATCGGCGCCCACGCTGAGCAGCGCACCTGCACGGTCGATGACGTCCTTGGTGATGCCGATTGCGGCACCGCAGATCAAGCGCCCCTGTGCGTCCTTGGCCGAATTGGGATAACGGGTGGCTTTTTCGATATCCTTGATGGTAATCAAGCCCTTGAGGCAATAATTCTCATCGACGATGGGGAGCTTCTCGATCTTGTGATAGCGGAGGATTTCCTGTGCCTTTTCCAGATTGGTGCCAACCGGAGCGGTGATCAGGTTTTCCTTGGTCATCACGTCTTTGATCTTGACATTGTAGTCAACGAGGAAACGCATGTCACGGTTGGTGATGATACCGACAAGGCGACGGTTTTCATCGCAGACCGGTACGCCGGAAATCTTGAATTTGCGCATGAGGTCATCGGCCTCATAGACGTAGTTTTCAGGAGAGAGGAAGAAGGGATTGGTAATGACACCGTTTTCGCTGCGCTTAACGCGGTCAACCTGATCCATCTGCTGTTCGATCGACATGTTCTTGTGAATGACGCCGGCACCGCCTTCACGTGCCATGGCAATGGCCAGTGCAGACTCGGTAACCGTATCCATTGCGGCGGACATCAGCGGGATGTTGAGATTGATCTTCTTGGTCAAGCGGGTGTTCAGCTTTACCGTGTTCGGCAGAACATCACTCTTTGCGGGGATGAGGAGAACATCATCAAAAGTCAGGCCTTCTTGAACGATCTTGTTTTTAAAATCCATTGCATTCTCTCCTTATTTCGATAATCATTTGCGTACAACTCGAAAGAAACTGTTGTTATTAGTATAATATTATAGCAAAATCCGCCTGTTCTGTCAAGGGGAGATTCAGAGAAAAAGAAAGATTTTCTTTGCTGTCCCCGATTTTTTGCGCATGCGCATAACCGAATTCGGCGATGCATATTTTGGATAGAAAAGAAATGAGGGAGTGAGCATGATGACATTTCCGTCTGCAAAGCGGTTTGCGCTTGCGTATTTTCTGCTTTCGCTGATATTTACTGCGGCGGTGTTGGTGCTATGCTTGTTTGGGCGATTGGGTTTCTCCTATTTGGAAGCGGACACAGCTGCTGCCGAGACCGATCAGAAATCTCACCGCTATTGTATTGTGCTGGATGCAGGACATGGCGGCGAGGACGGCGGTGCGGTCGGCGCGGACGGCTATCTGGAAAAGGAGGCCAATCTGCGCATAACCGAGATGCTTCGCGACCAGCTCGATCTTGCGGGGATTCCGTATCGTATGACCCGGAGCGATGACCGGATGCTCTATGATCCGCAGAGCGACTATCGCGGGCACAAAAAGATGCTTGATCTGCGTGCGCGCCTTGACGCGGCGGAGTCCGCTTCACATAACATTCTCATCAGTCTGCATCAAAATGCCTTCCCTGAGCAGAAGTACAGCGGTTTGCAGGTGTATTACGGCAAGCAGAATCCGCAGAGTGCAGCATTGGCGGAGATCATTCAAGAGGCGGTTCGAACAACACTCCAGCCGGACAATCAGCGCAAAATCAAAGCGGCCGACAGCAATATCTATCTGCTTCATCGCTGCAGCCGCCCGGCCGTTTTGGTTGAGTGCGGTTTTCTGTCCAATCCGGCAGAATGTGCCAAGCTTCGCGATCCTGTCTATCTGGGGGAGCTTTCAACGGTGATTTTCACCGCGATTTGTGATTTTTTGGCGCAGCAAGCCGACAGCACTTGATTTTTTTCTCATTTGGCGGTATAATGGGAGAAAACAGGCGTATATCAGTGTTTTCACCGGAGGATGTTGCATGAAACCAGGAAAGTCTTTTTACTGCTGCAGTGAGTGTGGGCACCGCTCTGCCAAATGGATGGGCAAATGTCCGACCTGCGGTGCATGGAATACGTTTGTAGAGGAGATAGAAGAAGCGCAGCCCAAGTCCGGTATGGAATCCCGCATGATCTTCTCGAGCGGAGACAATCACGCGGTTGCCTACGATGCACTGGAAATGCCAGTATATATGCGCACGCAAACCGGCTTGGCAGAGCTTGACCGTGTTTTGGGCGGCGGATTGGTGCATGGTTCGGTGGTTTTGCTGTCCGGCGAACCAGGTATCGGCAAATCAACCCTGCTGATGCAGGTGTCCGACGTGCTGGGTAAGACCAAGCGTGTTCTGTACGTTTCGGGCGAGGAGTCGGGCGGACAGCTGAAATTGCGGGCGCAGCGGCTCGGTGTGCACGGGCAGAACCTCTACATTCTGACCGAAACCAGTCTTGAACGCATCATGCACGAGGTTGATGCCATCAAGCCCGATGTGCTGATCGTCGACTCGATCCAAACCCTTTACAGTGACCGATTGACCTCCACCCCGGGGAGTGTGACCCAGGTCCGCGAAAACGCCATGGCACTGATCAACCGCGCTAAGGGAGACGGTATTTCGGTCCTGCTGGTTGGCCATGTCAACAAAGAGGGGGGAATTGCCGGTCCGAAGGTGCTTGAGCACATGGTTGATGCCGTGCTGTATTTCGAAGGCGAGCGCCAGCAGGCCTATCGCATCATTCGCGCGATCAAAAACCGTTTTGGCTCGACCAACGAAATCGGCGTCTTTGAAATGGAAGAGCACGGACTGCGTGAGGTGGAGAACCCATCCGAACTCCTGCTCTCGGGACGGCCGCACGGCATCAGCGGAAACTGTGCTGTCTGCACGCTGGAAGGCACACGTCCGCTGATTGCGGAAATTCAGGCACTGGTTACCCAGGCGCCCCAGCCTTCGCCCCGCAGAAATTCAAACGGCATTGACTATAACCGGATGTGTCTGATCCTCGCCGTGCTGGAAAAACGGCTGGGACTGCGCTTCTCGGCCAACGATGTTTATCTCAATGTCATCGGCGGCCTTCGGCTGGATGAGCCGGCTGCAGACCTGGCGGTGGCGCTTGCACTGATTTCTTCCTTGACCGACCGCGTCGTCCCCGATGAGCTGATTGCCCTTGGCGAGCTTGGCTTATCGGGCGAACTTCGTGCGGTATCGGGGATTGAAAACCGCGTGCGGGAGGCCATGCGTCTTGGCTTCACCCGTGCGGTTGTACCGGCTAGAAATCTGGAAAAACGAAAAATCGATCTGCCGATCGAACTGATTCCGGTTAAGAGCATTTATGAGGCACTTCGCGTTCTGCAAAAGCCGGAGCAGACTGAAGCGAACAATGCAATATAATCCAGGCGGCAGCAGACAAATCGCGTCTGCTGCCGCCTGCTCAATTTTTGTGTGATTCACGCAGTATTTCCTTGACCGATCGCACCAGTGCTTCAAGGTCCGTGGTGCGGTTGAAAACAGAGAAGCCGACGCGAAGCGCGCCGTCATCGCCGGTGTTCAGTGTGCGGTGCCCAAGCGGTGCGCAGTGGAATCCCGCACGCAGGCAGATGCCGGCCTTATCCAACATCGCAGCAGCCTGGGTGGACGCTATCCCATCCAGATTAAAGAGCAGCGTGGAGCCTTCGCGCTCGGGGGCGTACAGCGTAACCCCCTTTGTGTTGCCGAGCATTTCACGCAGACGGCGATACAGCATCTGCTCGGCGGCACGGATTTGTCCCACGCCGCGCTCGCGGACGAAGCGTATCCCTGCGCAGAGTCCGGCGATGGCCGGCGTGGCAAGCGTGCCGGCTTCGTAGCGTTCGGGGGCAAAATCCGGCATTGCGCCGTCGAGGGAGTTTACGCCGCTTCCACCTTCAAGAAGGGTTGCCATGACGGTTCCTGCGCGAAGGGCAAGAATGCCGCTTCCCTGTGGACCGTACAGGCCTTTGTGACCGGGCGCGCACAGCGCATCGATTTCCATTGCACCGCAGTCAATGTCCGCAATACCGGCACTCTGCGCCGCATCCACGACGAAGAGCAGCCCCCTCTCGCGGCAAAGTGCGCCGATTTCGGTCAGCGGCAGCTCGGCTGAGCAGAGGTTGGAGACATGCGAAGCAATGAGCATCCGTGTATTCGGCCGAATCCTCTGCCGAATCCCGTCAAGGATTGCTTCAACGTCGGCTTCGGGTGACGCAGGATAAGTCGGGTAGATGTCAAACGTAATCTCGCCGAAGGCATGAAGGAGCCAAATCGGCCGATAGACGGCATTGTGTTCCATGTCGCTGATTAGGACATGGTCTCCGCGCCGGAGCAGGCCCTTGATGGCCATGTTCAGCGCGTGTGTGGTGTTATAGGTGAAAATAATCTGCTCGGGGGAGGGAAGACCGAACAACTCGGCGGCTTCGCGTCTGCAGTCAAAGATGGCCTCTGCTGCGGCAAGAGAAAGCGCGTGCGCACTGCGGCCGGGATTGCCGCAGTAGTCACGCAGACAGCGATCGACCTCACGCCGAACCGAAGGGGGCTTGGGGAATGTCGTAGCGGCGTTGTCCAAATATATCACGCTTCAACCTCCGATCATCTGGCGGGGGAAGATATTCTTCTCCGTGAAAATGGTTTGGACATTCCGCATCTGGGCGCAGGAAAACGCAATCCCATACGCGCATCCGCGTGAGGACTGCTGAGCGTCCAGCTTGATGACCGAAGCATGAATGGCCGCACCGGCCAAAATGCGCTGCGCATGGATGGCTTGGGTCATTGAGTTAAATGCAGCAATACAGGTTTGCATCAGATTACCTCCTTCGTTGTCAGAATATGTCGCTTGCCCAAAGATGTGAAACACCCCTGTACACCGTTTGCTCGGATGTACAGGGGTGGAGATTATTCAGAAGCTGTTTCCCTCTCGGAGAGGGGAAGAACGGGAAGGCGCTTCGGCGCACGTTTGAGGGGATCGTAAAGGAAGTGGCGGCAGACATGGGTTTCACACACCGCACCTTTTTTGTTGCAAAGCACATAATCGCATTGGCTGAGCAAAGTTGCATGTTCACAGCGTGCACAGCAGCGCTCGATTTCAGATACAGGGGCATGTTTTTTCACAGTCTCACCTCCATGGGGATATTATACCACATGTTTTGCCGAAAAGCCATAGATTTATCGAATTTTTTGCTTTTTTCTGCATTTGGGCAGTAAGAGCGCGGCGAGGAAGAGCAGATTGCTCCAGAGAAGATATGCCGATGGGAGAGGGGAGAAGACGGGGACAGTGCCTGTCGGACGCAAATCGGCCGGCGGACAAAAACTCAGCCAGAGGAAGGTCAGAGCAGCGCAAAGTATTCCTTGCAGAATTTTGGCGGCGAGGTATGGGCGAAGAGAAACCTTCTCCTGCGCAAGAAGCGAAAAAATCTGGCAGTGTACAGCCGCCCCCGACCAACCGACCGTGAAAGCACAGAGAACCGCCCCAAGCATAAGCGGCTCCGACGCGGCTGCGCTGACTCCGGAAGAGAGTTCAAACAGACCGAACAGCAGACCGGGCGGAATTTGAATCCCGCATTTTTGTAGCAAAACGTCATCCATGATTCCGACAAGGGCCGAGAAAAAGACCACATAAGCACAGATGTAAAGCATGGCAAGCGCAGATCCCGAAATCGCCTGGGTCAGGATAACATCCAGACGAACCGCCGGTTCCTCTGCGCGTGAAACAGACGAAGGATGCATGCCGCGTCTGCGGCCCAAAATTCCGATCAGGAGCGCGCAAAAGAGTTGGATGCAGCATAAGCCTACCCCAAAGGCCTGTGAGCCGTAGAGCGAATTTCCGACCGCACTGACGGTGAACGCAATACTTGTGTTGTTGCAGAAGGTCAGCAGATGCTCCAGTTCGCCGCGATCAATGCTTCCGCGCTTGTACAGCGCGAGTGCGGCACGTGTGCCGATCGGAAACCCGCAGAGCGCGCCAAGCAGAACCGCCGAAGATGAAGCGCCCGAGATGCCGAAGACCTTCTGCATTGGGCGAGCAAGAAGCCTCCCCAGCCATTCTCCGAATCCGCTTGCAATGAGGATTTCCGCCAATACCATGCAGGGAAAGAGGGAAGGGATCACGGTTTGCGCACACAGCCGCAGGCCGCGCCGGATGCAGGTCGAGGTCAGCTCAGCATTGCACAGAAAGCAGAGCAGGAAGCACATGCATACGCATCCTAAGATCACAGGCTGCCTGTTTTTTCCTTTCTTTCGCACCAAATGCATGACCGTCATGATCGTACCTGCCTCCGCATAAACTGAAGTATCTGCACAAGCCTATGTGGAATTTGGTTTGATCATGCGCAAAACCGTTTGCATTACGGAGGAATATCGGATGAAAAAGAAAAAATTCAGCTTCAGTGCACGCGAAAGACGACCGCTTGAATTGCCGGAATCGCTGTTTGGTGATGGCCCGTTTATTGAACTCCGCGGCCGACGCGAGCTTTGCATACAGGGATGCAAAAAAATTCTGTGCTGTACGCCGAATACCGTTTGCCTGGCTCTGCGTGAGGGGGTGTTGAAAGTGGAGGGCAGCGATTTGATCTGCCTGACTTATTTTGCCGGCGCAATGTCGATACAGGGATACATCCGATGCATGTCATTTGTTGAGGCGGAGGCGATGGGATGCTGATCGCTTACCTGCTGAATTTTATTCGCGGCTGGTTTGTGATTGAGGGCGATGCGCGTGACACGGCGGCGTTTCTCAATCTATGCATGCGGGGATGCTATCCCTACTGGCGATTTGACCAGGACCATGACCGCTTTCGTTTTGCAGTGCGCCGCGGTGTGTGGCGAGAGCTGGAGCCGGCATGCCGGCAAAAGAAGATTGACCTGTCGGTGTGTGATGAGTTTGGACTGCCGCGGATCTGGCGCCGCTACCGCAAACGCTATGGCTTGTTTCTTGGCTTGCTCTGCGCGATTTCGCTTGTTTGGATCTCCGGAAAGTTTGTTTGGCGGCTTGAGGTCAGTGGGACAGATCGGTATTATCCGCACGACGTGCAAACGGAACTCGAGGCTCATGGATTCGGTGTGGGGAGCTATATTCCCTCAGTTGATGTGAATGTTCTGCAAAACCAAATCCTCTGTGATTCTTCCCGCTTTGCCTGGATCAGCATCAACATTGTGGGCACCACTGCGCAGATAGAAGTCGTCGAGCACGCGGAACGGCAAACCAAACCGCGTGAAAGCGCACCTGCAAACTTGATCGCGGCGGCTGACGGGCAGATCGCGCGGTTAGAGCTGCGCAGCGGATGGCCGTCTGTTGAGGTGGGAGAGGTAGTCCGCGCCGGGCAATTGCTGGTCAGCGGGATTTCGGAAGATGTCGATAATCGCATGCACTGTGCACATGCAGACGGGCGGGTTTATGCCCAGGTGATGCACCGGATTTCGGTTGATGTGCCTTTCCACTACACGGCAAAGCGCTATGTTGAAGAAAAAATCTGCAAAAAAAGCATAATTTTTTTCGGAAAAGAGATAAAACTTTTCACAAACACTGGAATTTTGGGTGGGAGTTGTGATACAATAAATAATGAGCGAATTCTGTCCTTTTTTGGACGAATCAGTATTCCGGTCAGCTTGCTGACGACCACATGTCTCTCCTATGTAACCGAGCCGGCCGTCCGCGACGAATCCGCAGCGCTGGCGCTTGCGCAATACCGCCTGCGCCGGGAGATCGATGCGCTCACCCGCGATCGGGAATTGATTCACCGGAGCGTGCAGATGTCGGTTGATGAAGATTCGCTGTCCCTTGATTGCACCCTTTGGTGTCTTGAGGATATTGCCGTGTCACAGCCGATTGCTCTGCAGAATCCCGTCGTCGTATCACAATCGTAAAGGAAAATATTATGCTTCAAAAAACTGTTGCAACCAGCACAAGTGAAGAAACCGCCCGCATTTTCGGCAGTTACGATGCCAATGCACGGCAGATCGAAAAAGCCTTTTCTGTCACGCTGCACAATCGTGCAACCGACACAGGCGATTCGATTCTGATCAGCGGGGAAGAGGACGGCGTGAAAAAAGCCGCCCAGACGGTGGAATATCTCAAACAGATGGCCGCCTATAACAGCCTTACCGAGCAATCTGTCGGCTATGTGATCGATATGATCGCCGATGGCCGCGCCGATGAACTGAGCACGCTTGACGACAACTGCATTTGCATCACTAATCGAGGTAAGCCCATCAAAGCGAAAACGGTTGGGCAGAAGAAATATGTCGAGCTGATCCGCAAAAATACCGTTGTACTGGGTGTGGGGCCTGCCGGTACCGGTAAGACCTTTTTGGCTGTGGCCATGGCGGTTAAGGCCCTCCGCGATAAGCAGGTCAATCGGATCATTTTGACCCGACCGGCTGTGGAAGCGGGGGAAAAGCTCGGTTTTCTGCCGGGCGATCTGCAGAACAAGATCGATCCCTACCTGCGCCCGTTGTACGATGCACTCTTTGAGATGATGGGGGCGGAGAACTACGCCCGCTGTCTGGAAAAGCAGACCATTGAAATTGCCCCCCTGGCATATATGCGCGGACGGACGCTGGACGATTCCTTTATCATTCTCGATGAGGCACAGAATGCGACACCCGAGCAGATGAAAATGTTTCTGACCCGCCTTGGCTACAACTCCAAGATCGTGGTGACCGGTGACCTGACGCAGACCGACCTGCCGGACGGTAAGAAGAGCGGTCTTGCCATGGCCGTGAAGATCCTGCGTGATATTGAGGATATCGGTATCCATACCTTCACCGAGCGCGATGTCGTCCGCCATAAGCTGGTGCAGAAGATCATTCTGGCTTACGAAAAGTTCGAACGTACTGCCGCACAGCACAAGAACGAACCGAAACGTTATCACACACAGCCCAGACGCGATGCGTCCAATCAGGAAAGAAAATAAAATCCACGAGGTTTAATGTCATGAAATTGCAGCTTTATTTCCAGAACAGCCAGCAGATTTGCCCGATCACATATTCGCTGAAAATGCTGATCCGCAGCGCGATTGCCGAGACCCTTGAGGCCGAGCATTTTGTAATGCATGACCGGGTCGATATTTCGGTGACCTTCGCTGACAACGAAGGTATCCGTGCCATCAACCGCAGTTATCGGGATAAGGATACCGCCACCGATGTGCTGTCCTTCCCGCAGTATGATTTCGCAGACGGCAGCGAGCCGGGGGATGAGCCGGTGGTTGTCCTGGGCGATATCGTGCTCTCGCTTGAGCGCGCGGCAGAGCAGGCGGCCGAATACGGTCACGGCTTTGCGCGTGAGGTTGCCTTTCTGTGCGTGCATTCGACGCTTCACCTGCTCGGCTACGATCATGAGCGCTCTGAAGCGGAGGATGCAGATATGCGCCGCCGTCAGCGCCATGTGATGGAGGTTCTTGGCCTTGGTGTCAAAAAATCAGTATCTGCCGAGGAGGAAGACGAGGCATGAAAAAGACCGGATTTATCGCGATCGTCGGCCGTCCGAACGTCGGAAAATCGACGCTGCTCAATCAGATTCTCGGCGAGAAAATCGCCATTGTTTCAGCTAAGCCCCAAACGACCCGCAATCGCATCATCGGTATTCATACGGTGGGTGATGCACAGTTTGTCTTTTTGGATACGCCGGGTATTCACCGCCCCAAGAACAAGCTGGGCGACTACATGGTGAAGGCGGCCAATTCGACGATGCGTGATGCCGATGCTGTTCTGCTCGTGGTTGAAGCGGACAAGCCTGTTTCTCAGGTTGAAGAGAATGTGATCGATTATCTCAAACGCACCGGAACGCCGTCGATTCTGGCGATCAACAAGGTTGATCTGACCAATCGCGAGGTGATTGCGGCCACCATCGCAGCATATGCCGCTCTCCATGATTTCAACGCTTTCGTGCCGATCTGCGCGAAGAAGGGCGATAATGTCGATGCGCTGCTTGAGGAATGCACGCAGTTCCTGGCTGAGTCTGACTGGTTCTTCCCGGAGGACATGATTACCGATCAGCCCGAGCGTCAGGTGGCGGCCGAGATTATTCGCGAAAAGCTGCTGCGCACGCTGGACAAGGAGATTCCGCACGGCACGGCTGTCGTGATCGAAGAATTCAAAGAAGAAAAAGATATTATTCGCATCCGTGCCGAAATTTTCTGCGAGAAGGCTTCACATAAGGGCATTATCGTGGGCAAAAACGGTGCATCGCTTAAGCTGATCGGCTCCTATGCCCGTGCCGATCTGGAAAAACTGCTCGGCACACGCGTTTACCTCAACCTCTGGGTAAAGGTCAAGGAGAATTGGCGTGAAAGCAGTATTACCGTCAGCAATTTCGGTTACAAGACCGAGCAATGATCTACATTACTGATGCGCTCGTTATCCGGGAAGCGCCTTATGGGGATCATGACAAGCTCCTGACCCTCCTGACCGCCGAACACGGCCGTGTCCGCGTGATGGCGAAAGGGGCACGCCGAATCGGCAGCAAGTTTATGACGGCGTCTCAGCTGTTTGCCTGGGGAAACTATGCCATCCGTACGCGCGGAGATTTTTATTGGCTCAGCGAAGCTACGCTTATCGAGTCCTTCTATGGTCTCCATGCCGACTTAAACCGTCTTTCACTTGCCAGCTATCTCTGTGATGTCACCTACGAAGCGACAGGGGAGAACGCCCCCGCCGATGATGTTCTGCCCATCATTCTGAATACATTTTACGCACTGGCCAACGGCCGCGCGCCGGACGCTCTGATCAAGGGGGCGTTCGAATTGCGGATCGCGGCGGTATCGGGCTATTGTCCCGACCTTGAGGCTTGCTCCTGCTGCGGGAAACCGGATGCGGAAGGCATGTATCTGGACGTCATGAACGGGTGTCTGATCTGCGCAGAGTGCATGCAGACTGCTGCACAGCGGGCCGCAGTGTCACATGTGGAGTATGATCTTCCACCCACGGTGATTTTTTTGCCGCTTCCTCCCGCAGCGCTTGAAGGTATGCGCTATGTTCTGCGCGCACCGACCAAACGGCTCTTTTCTTTCCGCATTGAGGACAAAACCGAGATGGCCGATTTCTCCCGGGCATGCGAATCTTATCTGCTCAACCATTTTGAGCGCGGCTTCCAATCGCTGGATTTCTATCACGCGATTCTTCATCCCAAGCGCTAAGATGCCGCACCATCAAGGAAGCGAGAAACTATGCACTATTCCGAACGAATTCTGAATACACTTGAATTCAATAAAATCACCGAAATGCTGGCTGACTGTACCCTTACGGAGGGTGCAAAAATGCTGGCACTTCAACTGCGTCCCACCGATGATATGGAGCATATTCTGCTGCGTCGGCGTCGGACGAGTGACGCCAAACGTCTGCTCAATCAAAAAGGAACGCCGTCCTTTGGCATGGTCAAGGACATCGGTGATGCCTGCGAACGGGCCGATAAGGGCGCGGTGCTCTCTACGCGTGAACTGCTGGAAATTGCTTCTGTTCTGCGTACTTCCCGAATGCTCCTGGACTATATCCAGGGCAACCGGCTTTTCGAGACCGTTCTGGACGAGGTCTTTGCGCGTCTGATCCCCGAGCGCACCTTGGAGGAGAAGATTACCCGTGCAATCATTTCTGAGGACATGATCGCAGATGAGGCGAGCCGCGAACTTGGCGAAATTCGCCGCAAAATGCGCGTTGCCAACAATCGCATCAAGGAAACGCTCCAGCACTACATCAGCGGCGGAAACAATCGGTATTTGCAGGAAAATATCATTACGATGCGCAACGGCCGCTATGTTATTCCGGTCAAGGCAGAGTATAAAAATGAGGTCAAGGGCCTTATTCATGATACCTCTTCCTCGGGCGCGACGATGTTTATCGAGCCGATGGCGGTAGTCGATGCCAACAATGAACTGCGCACGCTGGAGAGCAGGGAACAGCACGAAATCGAGCGCATTCTCGCCGCTTTGTCGGCGGATGTTGCCGCCTGCTCGGGCAGCCTTTCTCTCAACTATCGCAATATCACCGAGCTTGCCTTTGTTTTTGCCTGCGCAGAACTCTCCAACCGCATGAATGCCGTTGCACCGACGATTACCGAAGAACGCTTTGTCAATCTGCGTGGGGCGAGACATCCGCTCATTGATAAAGACAAAGTTGTGCCGATTCATGTCTCCATTGGAGAAGGGTACGACACGCTGGTGATCACCGGACCGAATACCGGCGGTAAGACGGTTACCCTGAAGATTTTGGGCCTGTTTGCCCTAATGGCGCAGGCCGGTTTGCATATTCCGGCGGATGATCCCTCCACCCTCTGCGTTTTTGATGCCATTTTGGTTGATCTTGGAGACGAGCAAAGCATCGAGCAATCGCTCTCTACCTTCAGTTCGCACATGGTGAATATCGTCGAGATCATGGGCAAACTGACCGATCGCTCGCTGGTTCTCTTTGATGAGCTCGGCGGCGGAACCGATCCGGTAGAGGGGGCGGCGTTGGCTGTGGCCATTTTTGAGGCTGTCCGCGAGGCCGGCGCAATGTGCGCAGGCACGACCCACTATGCCGAGTTGAAGGCGTATGCGCTGCAAACACCGGGTGTGTGCAATGCCTCATGTGAATTTGATGTCAATACCCTGCGTCCCACCTATAAGCTGGTGATCGGTACACCGGGTAAATCGAATGCATTTGCCATTTCGGCTAAGCTTGGGCTGCCTGCTGAGATCCTCGACCGTGCAGAGCAGTATATTAGCAGCGAAAACCGTCAATTTGAAGATGTGATTGCAAAATTGGAAGCCAGCCGCGTCGAAATGGAGCGCAACCGCGAAGAAACGGCCGCCATGCGCCGCGAATATGAGCGCTTTAAGCTGGAGTCTGAGAAGGCGATCCGTAGTCGCGAAGAAGCTGCGGCCAAAGAACTGGAGAAGGCGCGCGAGAAGGCAGTCGCCCTCGTTGAAAGCGCGAAGGCATCCAGCAACTACATTCTGGCGCAGATGGATGCAGTACGCAAACAGCGGGATTCCGAACGTCTGGGGGAGGCGTTGGAGGAAGCGCGCCGCAATATGCGTGCGCACCTGCGTGAAAACGAGGACAAGTATAATCCTGTTGAGGAAAAAGTTGACGAGAATTATGTTCTGCCGCGCGAACTGGTGAAGGGCGATGAAGTGATGTTGATCAACATTGGCCAGAAGGGAACGCTGATCGAAGCACCGAACCGTGACGGTAATGTCCGTGTCCAGGTCGGCGCGGTGGTGACCCGCACCAAGACGTCAAATCTGAAGCTGATCGAAACCAAGGAAGAAAGCGACGCCAACCGCCGGAAGCGTGCAGATTCGGGTTATCATGCCGTACTGAAGCGCGATTTCCGTGATGAGATCGACCTGCGCGGACAGAACGGCGAGGACGCTTGGTTTATGGTGGACAAATATTTGGATGAAGCCAATGTGGCCGGCATCAAAACGGTACGGCTTATCCACGGAAAGGGAACCGGCGCTCTTCGTCAGGCGCTTCAGCGTTTTTTGCGCGGAGATCCCCGTGTCGGCGCCTTCCGCCTCGGTAAGTACGGCGAAGGTGACAGCGGTGTAACTGTGGTTGAACTGAAATAATTCCATTAGGCAGGGAAAGAACATGAATACCAAGAAATTTTTGGCGATCGACCTGGGGGCCTCAAGCGGCCGCGGGATAGTCGGCACTTTCGACGGCGCGAAGATCACCCTCAGAGAGAATCACCGATTTCTCAATGAGCCGGTGATGGCCGGCGGACGCTTCTATTGGGATATTTTGCGCATTTTGCATGAAATCAAGCAATCAATTCGTCAAACCGTGCTGGATGGGGATGAAATCACCTCGATCGGTATCGACACATGGGGCGTTGATTACGGCCTTCTTGACCGCTATGGCCGCCTGATGGGCAATCCTGTGCATTATCGCGATGCCCGGACCGATAACATCACGGCTGAATTTGCCCGGTATATGTCAGCCGATCGGCTTTATGCCATTACCGGTATTCAGTCGATGGATTTCAACACCGTTTACCAGCTTGCGGCCGAACTGCGGGATGATCCCGAGCGCCTGCAGAGCGCGGATAAGCTTCTCTTCATTCCCGATTTGCTCAATTATTTCCTCACCGAAAAAATGGCGACTGAATACACCATTGCGTCGACCGGTGCTTTGCTGGATGCCGGTACACGCTCCGTTTCAAACGAAATTCTTTCGGCTATGGGGATCCCGGACAGCCTGTTTGCACCCATGGTTATGCCCGGGCAGCGCCTTGGCCGTTTGCGTGCCGATCTTTTGGAAGAGGTTGGACAGACGAATGCCGAGGTTGTCCATGTAGCGGCACACGATACGGCCAGTGCTGTGATTGCGGTTCCGGCTAAGGATGAGGACTTCATCTATCTCAGCAGCGGCACTTGGTCTCTGCTCGGCGCAGAACTGCCCGCGCCGATGATCACGCCTGAATCTCGCGCCAACAACTTTACGAATGAGGGCGGTGTTGAAGGAAAAATCCGCTTCCTCAAAAATATCATGGGCCTTTGGCTGGTACAGGAATCCCGCCGCCAGTGGAAGCGGGAAGGGAAGGACTATTCTTTTGCTGACCTTTCGGTCATGGCAAAGGCAGCACCCGCACTCCGTAGTGTGATCAACCCGGATGATAAGCGCTTTTCGGCCCCCGGCAATATGCCGCTCCGCATTGCGGAGTACTGCCGCGAAACCGGACAGCCCGTTCCCGAAAACGAAGGCGAAGTGATTCGCTGTATCCTTGAGAGTCTGGCTCTTTGCTACCGTGCTGCCATCGACCAGATTTCCGCGATGCGCGGAAAAGCACCGACAGCACTGAATATCGTCGGAGGGGGCACGCAGGATAAACTGCTTTGTCAATTTGCTGCCGATGCCTGTGGAATTCCGGTCTGCGCCGGTCCGGTTGAGGCTACCGCGATTGGCAATATCGTGATGCAGGCCATTTCAGCAGGGGAGATCGCTTCGCTTGCCGAAGCAAGAGCAATCGTCGCTGCTTCTTTCCCGCTGGATACATATATTCCTGATTGTACTGCTAAATCTCGCTGGGATGAGGCATATTCTCTATTTCTTAACCTGATTGCATCAAAGTGAGGCAAAATTAACCCATGCTTGAAAATTTCCTCTTCAGCGTAAATGCGGTTTTCCCGCTTTTTATCTTAGTACTCATCGGTTATACGCTCAAACGGATCAAATTCCTTGATGCTTCATTCTTTGCGCAAAGCGAGCGTTTTGTCTTCAAACTTGCGCTGCCAAGCATGCTGTTCTTGGAAATTACCTCCGCGGGAGGGGGCGCCGAAATCTACAACGCGAAGTTTATTGCTTTTTGCTCCGTTTCGGTCGTTGTGCTGAGCGTTTTGCTTTGCTTGATTATTCCGTGCTTGGTCAAGGGGAACGATAAGCGCGGTGCAATCATTCAGGGAATTTTTCGTTCGAATTTTGCCGTACTCGGTGTGTCCCTGGCGGGCAATATGTTCGGAGAACGAGGTGTACAAACGATCGCCATTGTATTGCCGTTTATTGTTGTTATCTTTAACGTCCTTGCGGTAATTGTTCTCAGTATTTTTGCACCGCATGACAGCAAAATGTCCTTTGGCCAGCTATTGAAAAAAATCTTTTTTACCGTTGTTTCCAATCCGCTGATCATCTCTGTCGCAGTGGCCCTCGTCTTTTTGGGGAGTGGCCTTCACCTACCGACAGCCGTTGAAAAATCGGTAAGTTACCTCTCCAATACAACATTCGCCCTTGCGTTGATGAGTCTTGGCGCAAATGTAACGGCAGAATCGCTGCGCGGAAAATTGCGCTATGCACTGGCTGCAACCGTCACGAAGACGATAGTTGTCCCTGCCATTATGCTGTTCGTTGCCTATGTACTGGGTTTTCGTGAGATAGAACTTTGTGCTGTCTTCATTCTTTATGGTACACCTTCTGCGATCAGCAGCTACATCATGGCCAAAAATATGAAGAGCGACTATGAACTTGCCGGACAAATCCTGCTTCTGACCACGCTTTTCAGCCTGTTCACCATCTTCCTCGGCGTATTTTTGCTTAAAACAATGGGCTTGATTTGAGCAAAATCGACAAATTTACCGAATTGTCAAAAAAGTGTGTACAAACTGCGACGGATATGGTATAATAGTTAGTGGTGAAAACAGCCCAATGAAAAAACAAATTAAACGGAAAAATCGGAGGGGTTTATGAAAGAGTCCTTGTATGGTGAGCTCAGTGTCATCGGTATGCGCGGCTGCGAGGAATTTATCGCGCAGGTCGACAATTACCTCAGAGAGTGGCGTCGTCACGATGCCGAGTCAACCTTTATTGTTGATGCCCCGTGCCCGCGTTTTGGCGACGGTGAGGCAAAGTGTGTTCTTTCTAAATCTCTGCGCGGACATGATGTCTACATCATTTGCGATATTTTTAACTACGGTGTTACTTATGAGATGTACGGTATGACCGTCCCCATGAGCCCTGATGAGCATTTTCAGGATCTGAAGCGGATTCTCGGGGCAATTGCCGGTAAAGCACGCCGTGTTTCAGTCATTATGCCGATGCTTTACGAAGGACGGCAGGACAAGCGCTCATCCCGCGAATCTCTCGATTGTGCAATCGCGCTCCAAGAGTTGGTCAACATGGGCGTAACGAATATCATCACCTTTGATGTGCACAACTCTTGTGTCCAGAACGCAATTCCGCTTTCCGGATTTGACAATGTCCGTCCTACTTATCAGATGATCAAGGCACTTGTCCGCAATGTGCCCGATGTCTCCTTCAACGCTGATGATCTCATGATCATCGCGCCCGATGAGGGCGCTATGCAGCGCTGCATGTATTTCTCCTCGGTGCTGGGTATCGACATCGGTATGTTCTACAAGCGCCGCAACTATGCCGTCATCGTCAACGGCCGCAATCCGATCGAGGCGCATGAGTATCTCGGCCGCGATTTGACAGGGAAGGATGTCATCATTGTTGATGATATGATCGCTTCGGGTGACTCGATTTTGGACGTTGCTGTACAGCTCAAGGAAAAGGGCGCAAAACGCATCTTTATCTTTGAAACCTTTGGTCTCTTTACCGAAGGCTGCAAGAAATTCGACGAAGCCTATGCCAAGGGTATCTTCGATCGTATTTTCACCACCAACCTGATTTACCGCACGCCTGAACTTTTGTCGCGTGAATGGTATGTTGAGGTCAATATGTGCAAGTATGTTTCTTATATTATTGACACACTCAACCACGATGAAACCATCAGCAACCTGCTCAATCCCGTCAAGCGCATTCATTCGCTGCTTGATCGCCATCAAGCCGAGATGGACAAAAACAAGGGAAAAAAGAAATAAGAGAATTACTCTAAACGCCGGGCGAATATTTCGCCCGGCGTTTTTTTCTAGCACTGGAAAATTGTGCAATATAGATGAATAAATATTGAATTCTCATTACAAAAAGGTTACAGTTGAACAAATTCTATTGCGGAATTGCGATGGCTCTGGTATCATATCGGTGCGGCGGCGGAGAGCGATCACATGCCGCCAAGTAAACACAGGAGGAATACCATCCATGAACCACCTCAGAAGATTTCTCGCACTGGGGCTGTCTGTGCTGATGCTCCTCAGCGCAGCGGTTACCGTTTCTGCGAAGAGATTTGACGATGTAGCGAATGACAGCGCATATGCAGAGCAGATCGATCTGCTCTCGGAAATCGGTGTCATCCTTGGCACCACAGAAAACCACTTCAGCCCGAATGCATCGGTTACGCGTGAGCAGATGGCACTGCTGCTTTATCGCATGATGCTCGGCAACGACAACGCGGGCAACGTCAATACATCTCCGTTTACCGACCTCTACGATCCGACCTACCACGGCGCAATTTCCTGGGCTGCGGCAAATGAGTACATCCGCGGAACCGGTGAAAATCGCTTCAATCCGCGCGGCGGCATCCTGTTCCAGGACGGTATCACCATGCTTGTCCGTATGCTTGGCCATGAAACCGAGCGGATGAACAAGGGCTATCCCTGGACTTACATCGAAGCCGGCGAGAAGCTCGGCCTGACCAAGGGGCTTGAGAAGATCTCCTACACCGCTCCGCTGACCCGTGGCCAGGTTGCAGGCCTTCTGTACAACGCGTTGACGGCGGATTATCTGATCCCCAAGAATGTCTCGGGCAACATCTTCTATGAGACCAGCACGATCATTGAAGAGGTCTTCGGCTACTCGATCGAGGATGCCATTCTGACCGCGACCAATGATTATGCGCTCCCCGGCTACAGCAAGGTCATCAAGAACGGCCACGTTGCACTGACCTACGAAGAGTTTGTTGGCGACAGCACCGTTGCGCGCACCATTCTGGTCAACGAAAAGGAGCTTGACCTCTCGGCAGACGCTAACCACAAACTCGGTGATCGCATCAAGGTGATCTTCACTGTTGACGCAAAAACCAAGCTCGTCACCGTTCTCGGCGCGCTTGAGACCAGCACCAGCGCAATCTTTGACACTGCGAAGGTAGAAAAGAACAAGCGCTATATTGAGATCGACGGCGTACAGTACAACGTTGTTTCGACTTACTCTGATATTCTTGGCACCAACAACAACGAGCTGCTCGTTTTCAAGCACAACACCGACGGCAGCATGACGCAGATCACCTCCAACAACACCCTTGCGAGCCTCCTCGGTTTCTTCAACATCGAGATGATCTACGACGGAAACAGCAAGATCGCCTCTCGCGCAATTCTGACGCCCTACATGCTTTCCAAGCTTGAGGTTGACCGCGATGGCGGCATCAACATTGCAGGCGGTCTGAAGGCAGAGAAGGTGACCGGCGGCATTTACAATCCCAACAAAGCCCAGGTCGGCGACTATGTCCTCTATCACTACAACACCGCCCTGAAGGCACTGGAGATCAAGCAGCCTCTGACCCTCCTTGAGGAGGCACTGGTTACCCGCCTGACCGTCAGCGAGGCTGTTGTCGGCGGCAAAACCTACACGCTCGGCATGGCCGGCAGCCCGATTACGGCAGTTTCGATCGCAGCACAGCTGACGGTTGGTCAGAAGGCCAATGTTGTGGTCTATCAGGACTGCATCGTTGCTGTGACCGACACAGTCGAGAGTGTCAACAGCTCCAAGTACCTGGTTGCAACCAGTACGACTACCCCCGTATACGCAGATGGTGAGCTGCGCTACTTCATGAGCGCTAACCTCAACGGTGTCAACACCGGTATCTTTGTTCGCGACAGCGCAGTAACGGTAGGGAAGGTCTACCGCTACACTCTCGACAGCAAGGGCCTTTACACCCTGATCCCGATGGAAATTGCAGACGGCATCATTGCCAGCGGCAACGGTGCATTCCTGCAGAACGGCAATGGACTGAGCGAAATCGGTCTGCATATTGAGTCGGCAAACGGCGCAACCATCTCGCGTGGCGACAACTTCTTCTTCACGCTGAATGCCGCTTCCAACACGGTTACCGGTACTTCCGGTGTCTCTGTCCCCGTTAACTTCCTGACCAACGATGATACGGTGATTATGGTCAAGACCGATACCGGCATCGTTGCGAAGAACGGCAGCTATTCGTCCACCATTACCATTGCAGACGGTGCATCGGTTACGGCTGTCTTCACCGACCGTCCCGGCAGCATCGAGATGCTGAGCTTCCTCTACATCTCTGACGGCGCGCTGGGCAGCGTAAATGAGGGCGCAAGCTTCGCCAAGGTTTACAGCACCTCCGGCCTGGAATATGTCAACGGTACAGTTATGACGGTCTACAATGTCTACAACTTCGCCAACGGCAAGATCGAGACCATGCTCTCGCCCTTCGGCGCACTTGAGGCAGGGAAGACCTACGCGATTGATGCCAACGGCAGACTTTCCAACATCGAGCGCAACAATGTGACCGGTATCATCACCGGCTTCAACGACGGTATTGTCACGGTTGGCGATCAGGTCTACAAGCTTGCCGATAACGTCAACATCCACGCAGTCGGTGCAAATCTTGCCCTGAGCAAGCTCAGCATTGAAGACGCTTACATGCACAATGTTGAGATCTTCGCAGACGGCAGAGAGATCAAGACGATTCTCGTCGGGACCGCGCTTGGCTTTACGGCTGAAGCCAATGCCGACACCATCACGCTGACGGCGAATCTGGATATCTCGGCACTCCAGCCGAATGTTTCGCTGAATTTCGTTACCAAGGACGGCGCAGCTATGCAGCTTGCTGATTTTACTGTGACCGAGAACCAGGGTGCGATTCAGATCCAGCATACCAGCGCACTTGCCGCAGGTACCTACATGCTGAACTTTAACTTCTTCGATCATGCCTTCACGGCAATCTGCATCGTTGAAGCATCCTCGAACTAAAGGATTAATGCAAATCCGAGGAGCGGTTTTTACCGCTCCTTTTTTGTTTTCGCAGGCATAGGGCAGGATGGTGCGAAATATATAAAATTATACAAAATGGCCACAGTTTTGTCTCCACTGCCGGCCACAAAAGGGAATGACCCCTGCAGGATCCTGCAAGGGTCATTTTTTGTTTTCGCCTTTGGTTCCGAGGAGCCAGTAAACAGAGCAAAGGCTAATCGTCGTCAACGAGATCTTTTGATTCAAGTCGGAATTGATCCGAATGAAGAAATTACAATCGAGCATCTTTTCCCGGGATATAAGTTGGTTCCGATCGGCGCGTATACCGATGAAGTAGATCTACCGAAGGACGATCCAAACACCGC
>JAFWBJ010000015.1 GCA_017507145.1 Clostridia bacterium
CGGCACCGTCCGCGCACCCGATTATGCACTCCTGGTCCGCCTGCGCGATTTTGCCCTGCCGCTGACTGCGGACATCCTGCCCAATGCCATCCGTGCCGACATGTCGGCGGTGGATGAAGGGGCACTGGCCGCACATCTGGCGGGGCTGGGGCGACTGTACTACGACGGCGCCGGCTCGGATATTGTGCCGCCCGGGGGGTATTTGAGCCTGCTGAGCGCCACACGTTATACCCAATCCGATGCTTATGCGGCGGCGCAGGCAGCGGTGGGGCGCAACATTCGCCTCAAGGCCACTGCCGCAGAGGGGGATCCTGCGCGCTTTTGCTTCACGTCGGCGAACCTGACGGTCATCGTCAGCGAGAGGGGCGGTCACCTTCTGCATCTCTTGTACGATCAGTCGGGCAGAGAAGGGAACATTGGCCGTTCTGCCGCTTTGGCCGCGGCCGAGCGTGCTGTCGGTGCGCATGCACCCGAACCGCTGGTGCTGACCGGAGAAGAGGATGGGGAAGGGACATATTATTTCACCTTCGCCCCTCAGCGCGGCGATCTGCTGTGCCTGTCCGAGCGCATTTTGGTTGGGATTGATGCGAGCAGCGGCCGCCTTTGCCTGTGGGACGCCGACTGGTATTACCGCTACCGCACCGCGCAGCGAACCTACCCCGACAATCTTCTCTCTCCCGACTTGATCGCGGCAAGGTATGGCGGCACCGAGAGCCCTCTTCTTTGCACCGCCGTCCGCGCAGACGGTCGCGAATTGCTCTGTTACCGGTTGGGCGAGGGCGAGAGGGCGATTTTCCTCAATGCTGTGACCGGAAAGGTTGAGCAGACGGCCTGACTGGTTCATCCTGCCAGCCGAAGACCTGCCGGCGCAAAAAACGACACACACCGGCGATCGGCAGGCAAAGCCCAAACCAGAGTACCGAGTAAAGCAGTGAGACCTGCCCCCAGAGATTGAAGGGAAGGGAAGAATAATCCCACACCCCAAGACCGAGCCACACATTGACCACCAGCCCTACGCAGAGCTCAACTGCCGTGATGATGCCCGCGCCGGCGAGTGCACGCTGCCAAAGCGGCCGCCGGCTGACGGCGCAAAACCAATAGTACAGCCCGAAACAAAGCGCGCCTGCCAGCGCCATGCTGACATGCGACCATCCGCGCCAGATCACCTCCAGCGCACAGTATCCCACGCCGCCAACGGCCGAAACCAGACAAAACTCCAGAAAACGATGATAGCGCATATTGCCCTCCGATGTGAACTATAGTCATTATCTTCCGGCTCTGGCGATTTCATGCGCAGATGTGCGAAAAAAACAGGGAAAATCGCATCCCCTTCTTGCAAATCGCGGAATAATCTGGTATAATAAGGGAAAATACTGCGGAGGTAGACGATGCGAACGCAATTTATTGATGGCTTTTTTTATGACAGTTCTTCTTGTACATTTTTTCGGGGCACGTTGACAGCCACCGACGGCAAAATTTTGTCGCTGACCCCTGCCGGAGAGCCGACCCCCGAGGCCGAGCAGATAATCTCGCTCGGCGGCCGTTCGGTTGTGCCCGGCCTGATCGATGTGCATACCCACGGACTCGCAGGCCATGATTTCGCGGCGGCAGACACCGCAGCCATGCGGGATATGGCCGCATCCTACGCAAGAAGCGGTGTCACGGCACTGATGCCCACCCTCGCTTCCGCACCGAAGGACGAGCTGATAGCGGCATCTGCCCGCATTGCGGATCTGCGGCGTCAGGGGACGGGGAGTGCCCGCTTCCTCGGCGCGCATCTGGAAGGGCGCTATCTTAACCTGGCAAAGCGCGGCGCACATGCCGCCGAGCTTCTTGCCCCGCTTGATCCCGATGAACTGGAAGAAATCCTCTTTCGCCCCTGCCCGCCACCCGCACATGTTTCGGCGGCTTATGAGCTGGATGCCGACGGCGCGTTTCTTGCCCGTGTGTTGTCCTGCGGGGGAACGGCCGGCCTGGCCCATACTGCCGCAACGTATGACGAGACGGTGCGCCTGCTGAAGGCCGGTGTGGTATCCTTCTCGCACCTCTTCAATGCGATGCCCCCCCTCCACCATCGTGACCCCGGCCCGGTTTGCGCCGCACTGACGACCGACAGCTTTGCCGAGCTGATCTGCGACGGCCTGCACCTGCATCCTGCCATGGTGCGCATGGCTTATGCCGCCAAAGGACACCGCCGCACTGTGCTGGTCAGCGATTCGATGGAGGCGACCGGAATGCCCGACGGCAATTATTCGATCGCCGGACAGCCGGTGACGGTCCAGGACGGCCGCGCTCTGACCGGTGACGGCGCGCTGGCAGGCAGTACGCTATCCCTCTTTGACGGGGTCAAGAACCTGGCGGCTTTTGCCGACATTCCCTTTGCCGAGGCGCTTTACTGTGCCACCCGCGCACCGGCCGACATGCTTGGCCTGGCGCACGTCGGCGACCTTTTGCCCGGCCGAATGGCCGATTTTCTGGTGCTCGATTCGCTTGACACCCAGCCGCACATCGCCGAGGTCTGGCTTGGCGGCGAACGGTATTGCTGAACATTATTTGATTTAAGGAAAGGCGGGAGATGCTTGCGCCGCAAACGCAGACAGTATTATAAAGCTGAAGCACGGAGATTGCTTGACCGGCAGAACCTCTATGTGCTGATCATGGCCGCGCTCCTGCTCGTGATGATGAGCATAGCCTGGCAGGTCATCGTCAGCGGCTTCTTTTCCTTCTTCCATTTTGAAACCGTCTCCCTCACCCCGGAGAACGAGCAGATTGTGATGGCCGCCGAGACGACGGTGAATCTGCTTGGCGTGCTGATACTGCTGATGCCGCTCTGGTACGGGTTCTGCGCGATCGCGCGGACGATGGTTTTCGCGCAGGAAGATTCCCCGCCGGCTGAGCCGGGACAGCTTTTCTGTGCCTTTTCTTCCCCGCGCATTCTGCTGCGGGTCTGGCGGGCCTCACTGTGGATATTCTGGCGCTTTGCCTTCTCAGCCGGACTGATCTGGGGGATGTGGTACGGCGTGGGTCTGCTTGAGCCGCACCTGCCCGGACTTGCGTATTTCGCGCTCTGCACCGCGGCTGTGGTGCTCACTCCTCTGCTGCTGTTTCCGCTGGCCGGAACGCACTTGATTTTTCCGCTTCTTCTGGATAACCCCACGCTGGGCATTTTTAGCGCCGTGTGGAGATCTATGCGGCTTTCCTGGCGCGCGCTGGGTGAGACGCTGCTCTTCTGGATGAGCTTCCTGCCCTGGTTTGCCCTGGGATTTGCCACGGGCGGTGTGATGCTTGTCCTCTATGTTCTGCCGTATTTCATTCTGGCCGATACCCTCTATGCCGGCTTCCTGCTGGCACGCGGGCGTTGACCGACTACCATATCAACGAAGGAGATCAACCATGTCCAAACCGTTCTATCTTACCACTGCGATCGCCTACGCTTCGCAGAAACCCCATTTCGGCAATACTTATGAGGTGATCCTCTCGGACGCCATTGCCCGCTGGCGCCGTCAGCAGGGGTATGATGTCTACTTCATGACCGGCACCGACGAGCACGGTCAGAAGATCGAGAACTGCGCCAGGGACGCAGGTATCACCCCGCAGCTTTACGTTGATGGTGTCGCTGGCGAGATCCGCCGCATCTGGGATCAGATGGGCGCCAGCTACGATAAATTCATCCGCACGACCGACGCCGACCATGTGGCCACCGTGCAGAAGGTCTTCCGCCGTTTCCTGGCGCAGGGCGATATCTACAAGGGCAGCTACGAAGGCTGGTACTGCACGCCCTGTGAGTCCTTCTTCACCGATACCCAGGCTGAGGGCGGCAAGTGCCCCGACTGCGGCCGCCCCGTCGAGCGCGCGCATGAGGAAGCCTATTTCTTCAAGATGAGCAAGTACGCCGATTGGCTGCTTGAATACATCGAGCAGAACCCCGGCTTCATCGAGCCCGAGTCCCGCAAGAAGGAAATGGTCAACAACTTCCTCAAGGCAGGACTGCAGGACCTCTGCCTCTCCCGTACCTCCTTCAAGTGGGGCATTGAGATCACCGAGGACCCGCCGCACATCATCTATGTCTGGCTCGACGCTCTGCTGAATTACATCACCGGCATCGGCTATGACCCGGACAAGTCCTACGAGGAGCAGTCGGAGCATTTCAAGAAGTACTGGCCTGCCGACGTGCATATCATCGGCAAGGACATCCTCCGCTTCCACACCATCTACTGGCCCATCTTCCTCCACGCACTCGGCCTGCCGATGCCCAAGAAGATCTTCGGCCATCCCTGGTTCCTCTTCGGTACCGACAAAATGTCCAAGTCGCGCGGCAATGTCATCTACGCCGACAAACTGGCTGAGGATTTCGGCGTCGACTGCGTCCGCTACTACGCCCTCGCCGAGATGCCCTACGCCAACGACGGCTCGATCACCTACGAGAGCGTCATTTCCCGCTTCAACACCGACCTCGTCAATACGCTCGGCAATCTCGTCAAGCGTACCCTTGACATGGGGGCGAAGTATTTCGACAGCACCGTCCAGACACCGACAGCCCGTGAGCCGCTCGATGATGAGCTGATCGCCGCCGCCGTTGCCGCCTGTGAGACCTCGGCCAAGGCAATGGAGGAGTATCGCGTCGCCGACGCGCTGGCCGCCATCTTTGAGATGCTCCGCCGCGCCAACAAGTATATCGACGAGACTACTCCCTGGACGCTGGCCAAGGACGAGTCCAAGCGCGAGCGCCTGGGTACCGTGCTCTATAACCTGCTTGAGACCATCCGCTGGGGTGCAGTCCTGCTGACGCCCTTCATCCCCGAGGGAGCTGCCGCCATCTTCGAGCAGCTGGGCAATGTCCCCGCCGACTACACTACCATCGGCACGGCCGATCGCTTCTGCGGCATGAAGGCCGGCGAGAAGACCGGCGCATCCCGCGTCCTCTACGCACGCATTGATGAGGCGAAGAAGCTGGCCGAGATCGAGGCCGCACGCGCCGCAGCTGAGGCCGCCAAGGCTGCCGCCGAAGCTAAGCCCGAGAAGCCCGAGGGCGTTGCCGAAATCGGCATCGATCACTTCATGGGCGTTGAGCTGCGCACCGCCAAGGTCATCGCCTGCGAGCCGGTGCCGAAAGCAAAGAAGCTGCTCAAGCTTCAGCTTGACCTGGGCTATGAGCAGAGACAGGTCGTCTCTGGCATCGCGAAATGGTACACGCCCGAGCAGCTGATCGGCAAGAAGCTCATCGTTGTCGCCAACCTCAAGCCCGCCAAGCTCTGCGGCGTGGACAGCTTCGGCATGATCCTCGCCTCGGGTGAGGAGACCGTCCGCGTGATCTTCCTCGATCCCGAAACGCCGCTGGGCGAGCGCGTGCACTGATGCGCATATAAGTAATGAAGATTATCGACACACACGCTCACTACTGTGACAGCTGGTTTACCGCACCCGAGACGCCCGAGCAGCCGTACGAAGAGATTCTCGACGGCCTGCTCGGCCCGGACGGGACGCTGGATGCCATTGTCAATGTCGCAACCACGCCCGACAACGCACCGACCTGCATCGCGCAGGCCGGCCGTTGGGCGGGAATGTATGCCGCCATCGGTATCCATCCCTGCGACTGCCAGCTGTACGACGACCTGGTAGCCGAGCTAGAGCGCCTTCGCCCCTGGCTGGACGAAGCCAAACGGCATAAAATCGTCGCCATCGGTGAGATCGGCCTCGACTACCATTACCCCGACACCGACCGCGAAAAACAGCGCGCGGTCTTCCTTGCCCAGATGGAACTGGCGGGCGAATACGGCCTGCCGGTGATCCTGCACAGCCGCGATGCTACCGGAGATTGCGTTGACTTGATTCGCCAATACCCCGATGTCCGCGGCGTTTTTCATGCCTACGGCGGAAGTGTCGAAACGGCAGAAGAACTGGTGCGGATGGGCTGGTATCTGGGCCTTGGCGGCGTCATCACCTTCCAGACGGCAAAACGCATCCGCCGCGTCGCCGCCGCGCTGCCCCTCGAACGCATCCTGCTCGAGACCGATTGCCCCTACACCGCCCCCGAACCCTTCCGCGGACAGCGCAATCACTCGGGGCTGCTTTACCGCACAGCAGAGGAGCTTGCCATGCTCCAGGGAAGGGAAATTGAGGAAATAATTGGCAGAACTTCGGAAAATGCGCACGATTTTTTTAATTTCTTCTGAAATTTTTGAAAAAGGATTGACAAATTCAGAAAAGTTAGGTATACTCTAATGTGGGCAGAAAGTCCCATTGGGACAAATACAAAAAAGGGAGTGAATGTATGTTCAAGAAAATTTTGGCAACGCTTCTGTTTCTCGTGATGATCGTGTCGATCGTCCCCGTCTCCGCTTTTGCGCTGGAGTTCGGCGAGATTGAAGACAACAACGGCATCGTGTGGACCCCGATTTATGGGTATTCCACTTATCTCTTCAACTATAACGGCTCTACTTATGAAGCAAGTAAGTATCCGACCGTCACCGGCGAGAACTGGCCTGACGAGGGCAACGGTTTTGGCGGTACATATTGGATTTTTAATTACAGCATGAACGGCGGTCGATTCACCTTTGAGTGGAAGCAGTCTAACGGCTCGCCCGACAGCATTACCGGTCTCATCATTACCGATACCAACGGTGTGCGTTGGGAATATGTGGTCTACGGTCAGCAGAGCACGATGTCCGGCTGGTATTTCCAGACTCCGGATCATGCAGTTGCTCCTGCTTATCTGTATACCTCGACCTATACGAACTTCAGCCTGCCGACGCAGGGTACCGGTTCGAACGGCCGCACCTACTATTTCTATAACGGCAGCTGGACGCAGAACATCATCGGCGGTACCGGCACGAATACCAGCGGCTCTTACCTGATTGATAACTATAATATCAAGTGGGTTCAGTCGGTTTACGATGGTAAGTGGTATTTCTATCCCACCGATTCTCAGCAGCCTCTCGAAGCAAACTATTACTATCAGCTGTACTATACGCTGCCCACTTATGCCACCACGTATTACAATGGCATCAATGCCGGCATCACCCAGTACTATGATGCGATCAACAACTCTTGGGGCCTCAACATCGATATCCCCGGTTCGTCGCAGACTGCCGGCGCTTATATCATCGATAACTATGGCGTGCGTTGGATCCAGAACTCGGACGGTTGGTGCTTCTATTCGCCGCAGATCTCGACCGAGCCGCTGCCCGGTTCTCTCTATCCCACCGTTTCCGGCGGCTTGACGCCTTCTACCGGTGATTACTATGTCAACGGTTCGGACACCGGCGTGGATTATATGTACAATTCCTCCACCTACCAGTGGACGCAGATGAGCTCCATCGGCGGTACCGGTACGCAGACCGGCATCTCGCTCAAGGATAACAACGGTGTGACTTGGGTTGAGACCAGTTCCGGCTGGTGCTTCTTCTCCCCGTATTCCAACGAAGCGATTCCGGCAAGCTACTATACCACGGTCTACCCCAACGCAACTCCCGTAACGGCAGACTATTGCATCAACGGTGTAGCAACCGGCGTTAAGTATACCTACAATTCTTACAGCGCAACCTGGATGGTCAGCACGGGCACCGGTACCATTCCCGGCATCGGTACTATCCCCGGTACTGGCACGATTCCCGGTACCGGCACCTATATTCCCGGCATCGGGTATATCCCCGGCACTGGCACGGGCACCGGTACCGGCACGATCCCCGGCACCGGCACCTACATTCCCGGTATTGGCTACATCCCCGGCACGGGTACTGGCACGGGTACCGGCTCCGGTACTGGCACCGGCACGATCCCCGGCCTTGGCACCGGCACGGTTACCGGCTCCGGCTTTGCCTGCGGTACGCTGGCCAGCCCCAACGATGCAACGGCTGTCATGGATACCAACGGCAAGACCTGGATCAAGACCGGCAATACCTGGAACTCCAGCTATGCTGCAATGTATTCCTCGACCAACCCCGCACAGTATGTAGACTCCAATGGCCGCATCTGGGAGATGTACGACGGCTCGTGGCTGCTGACCAAGAAGACCTCCACCAGCCAGGGCACCTCCATTACGAACCCCAACAAGCTGGAAGAGCTTGAAGATATTTACGGCAATGTTTGGGAAAAGTACGGTACTTACTGGTACTCCGAAGTTGCCAACACCTATAAGGAAGTTGGCATTACGCCTCAGTATCGCGCCGAGGACGGCTCGATTTGGGTACTGAAAAACAACACCTGGGAGAAGTCCACCGACGGCACCGGAACCGGCACGGGCACCGGCACCGGTACGACGACGCCTCCTACCACGACGCCCAGCATCAACGGTTATGCAACCTACGTCATCAACGGCAAGGAATACACTGTTCCGGTGACCTCTACCGTGATCGACCCCAGAAGCATCACCAGCACGCCCAACGGCTACTACTGGACTGAAGAAGCAGACGGTACGCCGCGCCTGGTGAAGATTGAGGCCAACAAGCTGACCTACTATCCGCTGCCGACCTTCTACGCACTGCCCAGCGGTTACTCCTATGTGGCTACCGAGAATCTCGATAATCCGTGGGAGATCTACGGCTACGGCACGTACCAGCCGTCGGTTATCAGCGATATTTACTACACCGATTATCCCTGGAAGCTTGACATTGGCCAGAAGGCCCGTGTCGTTGCTGAGTACGAGATCGAAGACGATGTCGCAGACAACGGTCTGAACACCATCATCATCTACTACTCTTCGGATGAGAGCGTTGCAACGGTTGACCAGTACGGTAATATTACCGCTGTTGGCCCCGGCCGCGCAGACATCCATGCACGCGCTTTCCTTGGCTTTGCAGAGACTTCCATCGACATCTACGTCAACGAGCCTGTGACCACTAAGCCCGAGCCCCCTGTAACCACCAAGCCCGTTGAGACGACCACCACCAAGCCCGCTGACCCGCCCACGCCCCCCGCACCGACTCCGGTCTATGAGATCTTCACCGATGTCAGCCGCGACGTTTGGTATGTCAACGACATTCAGTTCGTTTATGACTATGAGTATGCAGATGGCATGACCGGTCTCTTCCGCGGCATGTCGAACACCACCTTTGAGCCTGACACTGCAATGAACCGCGGTATGTTCGTCACCGTCCTTGCCCGTCTGGCAGGCGTTGACCTCACGCCCTACATGCGTTACAGCTTCGATGACGTCAAGGCTAACGACTACTACTATGCAGCCGTTGCTTGGGCTTCCGAGAAGGGCATTACCACCGGTAAGGGGAAGATCGAGGGTGTTGGCAACAACTGCTTCGATCCTGCGAAGTCCGTCACGCGTGCGGAGGCATGCACCATGCTTTATCGCTATGCAACCCAGGTTGCAGGTGTCAAGCTTCCGTTTGATTACCAGAGCATCGGCTTCGCTGACGCTAAGGATGTGGCAGACTGGGCACAGCTTTCTGTCTCTACCTTTGAGCAGCTCGGCTTCCTGTCGGGCAATATGCTGGACAACAACAGATTCTATCCCAACGATGACGCTACCCGCGCAGACGTTGCCGTCATCATCTCCCGCTACGCACAGCGCTTTAACTAATCCAAGCCAAGGGCCGTCCCATTTGGGACGGCCCTTTTTGCCTGCTTTTTCACCGATTTTTATTTTTGTTATCAAACTGTAACAAAAAAATCGAAAAAAATTACAAAAAACTATTTATTTTTCTGTTTGCCTGTGGTATAATATAGTTGCAGAGGGGAAGGAAAATGCTTCCAGCTCTTCATCTGCAAAACTTCAAGGAAAAGGTGGTACTGTTATGAAAATCACAATCGTTGGCAGACAGCTCAATGTCCGTGACGACCAGCGTGCTATGGTCGAGAAAAAGCTTGCAAAATTTGACAAGTTCTTCGGCGACGAGGCATCCGCAACGGTCACCTTCAGCTGCAAACGTAACAATAAAACGCTTGAAGTCACGATTTCCGATGCATCGATGATCTACCGCGCCGAGGCCGAGGAGGAAACCTTCCAGATCGCGCTCGACCGCACGATGGAGGCCATCGAACGCCAACTTCGCAAGAACAAGACCCGCCTGGAGAAACGCCTGCGCACCGGCGCGTTCTACTCCGAATACCCCGAGGAAGAGGTTGAAGAAGAAGCCGAATTCCGCATCCGTACCAAGACCTTCAATCTCAAACCGATGTCGACCGAGGAGGCTATCCTGCAGATGAACCTGCTGGGGCATCAGTTCTTCGTCTTTGTCAACGATGCGACCAACAAAACCAGCGTGGTCTACTGCCGCAAAGACGGTGACTACGGTCTGATTGAGCCGGAATAATAGGATTGTCTGAGAGGGGGCTTTGCCCCCTCTCTTTTTTGAAACAGAAATGCGAAAAATGCAGCACTGAAATGCAAAAATTGCAAATTGGGGCTTGATTTATCCGCAAATGTGTGGTATAATGCAATATATTGCTTTTCTTGTCTCATAAATGCCGAACCCAAGAGCATGATATGCATAGAATAATAGAAAAACGGAGTGAATTACCATGAACGCAAAGAAGAGAGTCGGCGTTGTCGGTGCGACCGGTATGGTCGGCCAGCGCTTTTTGACCCTGCTTGAGAACCATCCCTATTTTGAAGTTACCGCACTGGCCGCCAGCGCACGCTCGGCAGGCCGTGCTTATGCCGATGCTGTCGGCGCACGCTGGAAGCTGAAGACCCCCATGCCTGAATACTGCCGCGATATGATCGTGCATGACGCATCCAAGATCGATGAAATGGCCGCTCTGGTCGATTTCGTTTTCTGTGCAGTGGATATGAAAAAGGATGAGATCAAGGCCCTGGAAGAGGCGTACGCCAAGGCTGAGATTCCGGTTGTATCGAACAACTCGGCGCATCGCTGGACTCCCGATGTCCCGATGGTTGTGCCGGAGATCAACCCCGAGCACCTGGCCGTCATCGAAAGTCAGCGCAAGCGCTTGGGCACCAAGCGCGGCTTCATCGCCGTTAAGCCTAACTGCTCGATCCAGAGCTATGTCCCCATGCTCACCCCCCTGCTTAAGTACGAGCCGACCGAGATCGTGGCAACCACCTACCAGGCAATCTCCGGCGCCGGCAAGACCTTCAACGAGTGGCCCGAGATGATCGATAATGTC
>JAFWBJ010000016.1 GCA_017507145.1 Clostridia bacterium
ATCGCCCGCGCGATGATGATGGACCCCGACATTCTCCTCTTCGATGAGCCGACCTCGGCCCTCGACCCCGAGCTGACCGGCGAGGTGCTGGCCGTCATGAAGGACTTGACCAACACCGGCATTACCATGATCATTGTCACCCACGAAATGGGCTTCGCCCACGAGGTGGCCGACCGCGTGATCTTCATGGACGGCGGCGTGATCGCCGTGGACGATGCACCCGATGCCGTCTTCTCCAATCCCGGCAACGAGCGCCTCAAAAGCTTTCTCGGCATGGTCTGAGCCGGAAATTCCGCATTCAGCAGAAAAGGAAGAAACCCGCGACAGCTTCTTCCTTTTTTCTTGGGCAAAAGGCCGATTTATTGTCCGAAAAAACAAAAAAGATGGGATGTTTTTTCTCCCCTTTCCCCTTGACAAACAGGATACTTTGTGCTATAATACACCCGTATTCCGGATAACTCAGCTATGAACTCACACGCGATTGTAAGTCACGGTGAACGGGCTTGCAGACGGTGTGGGTTTTTTGTTAGATGACAGAGTACAATATTCATTTTTTTGGAGGAACACATCCATGAACACCGGAACTGTTAAGTGGTTCGACACCGGAAAGGGCTACGGCTTCATTTCCAATGACAACGGCGGCGATGACGTTTTCGTTCACTTCTCTGCCATCCAGGTTGAGGACTTCAAGAACCTCACCGAGGGCCAGAAGGTTGAGTTTGAAACCGAGACCGACCCCAAGAACCCCAACAAGCTGCGCGCTGTCAACGTTCGTCCCCTTTAATCGGCCAATCGCCGCATAAACAAAAAGGACAGAGAATGTTTATTCTCTGTCCTTTTTCTGTCGTCGGCGCACGCCGACAGCCCTCAAAAAAGCGGCTCCCCTGCCCACATGGACAGGGGAGCTTAGTACTTATTTGACGTCGCAGGCGTAAAGCCTGACTTGCTCCGCACCCCAGGTTGCGTCGAAGCGAACGATGACGGTCCTGGCCGTCACGTTCAGCGAAAGCTTGACCAGCGAGTGATAGTTTTCGGTTACCTCAGCAATCGGCTCACCGTCGGCAAAAACCGAGAAGCAGCGGACAAGCGTGGCCGGCACCTTCATCGGAACAAAATCCTTACCTGTATGGAGACGCTGCGCAAAAACCCGCATCTTTCGATTTGGCGACACCGACTCGCGGGAGAAATCGGGATCAAAAACGATGCGCAGTTCCTTGACCAACTCAGGGCGTTCAAAGGTAAAGGTTAACGCACCGCCGACGGGCAATGTTGCGGCATGGTCGGCGTCGGGACGAGGCCGCTCAATACCGTCCTGGAGCAGCGCCAGCTCAGCGGTGGGCAGATCAATGGAGGCCTTCCTGGTCAGTGCTGGCATCTGCCGCGCCAAGCCAGGTAGGAAGCAGTTATCTTCCATCAGGCGAGCCTGCAGCTCAGGGATGTACTTCGGATAGATGTCGGCAGGATCAACCGACTCGCGGCAAGCGATGGCCGCCGCCGTCCCCATGGCCTGCCCAATTAAAGAGCAGGTCGCCATCACGCGTGTGGAGGAGAGCGCTGCATGAGTTGCACTAATGTTGCGTCCGGCAACAAAGAGGTTGGGCACATTCACCGAATACATCACGCGATAGGGGATGCCGTAGGGCGAGGGAACCCGATAGACAATCGACGCTTCCTCCTTGGCCTCGGTCATGCGAATCCCGCAGGGGTTGTGGTCATCCATCGGCCAGCCGCCGAAGGCGACTACGTCATCAAACAGACCGCCAGCCTCGAGATCGTTCTGCGTCAGCATCATACCGCCCTCGTAGCGGCGTGATTCGCGCTTGCCAGGCAGGAAACCGACCCATTCCAACACCCAGTTCTCGCAGCCGTGATCACCGTGGTTTTTAATATGATCCCACACGCCGAACGCAGCCTTCAGCAGCTCTTCGCGCATACGCTCGGTGTCGTGAATACTGTCGTCCTCACCACCCAGCTCGATCCACCACAGGTTGCAGCCTGAAGTGCCAATCTTATGGTCGCGAATCAGGGCTTTGCCGGTCAGGGGCGAGACGGCCGAAATGAAGCAGTCGTCACTTTCGTAGACGTTCGCCCAATCAGGAGGCGTAAATTTGACCGGCCCATCGGTCTCGCGTGCCTGCAGCAGGCAGGACATTCCCATCGTCTTGCGATCGGACAGCTCGTGTCCGATTGTCTCATTGAACTCAGCGCTCGCCTCGCGGCCAACACGATACCGCGCACCAACCAGAGGCGCAAGGATACTGTCCCCTGAGCAATCGGCAAAATAGCGTGCGCGGACGGTATGCCAGGTATAGGTAGTCAGCTGCCAGCCGGTCACCGATATGATGCGGCCATTCTTCGTCTCAGCATCAGCCACCGAGCAGTTGAGCATCAGCGTGAGATTCTTCTCCCGCATCGCCGTGCCGTACATGACGCTGTCCCACAGGGGTGCCTCAAGCGTTGGATTGCGGTAGATGTTCTCTTCCTCCATCTCGGAGAGAATGCCGGTCTCTCGGTTGCATTGTCCCTTGGCGCCGCGAACCCACATACGGATCTCGCTCGAAGAGTTACCGCCCAGCATAGGGCGATCCTGGATTAAGATGACCTTAGTACCGGCGCGGGCGGCAGCAACAGCGGCACAAAGGCCGGACAGACCGCCACCGACGATACAGAGATCAGTCTCATGGGTCAGATGACAAAGCGCGGAAGCAAACATAATATGTACCTTCCTTTTTATGTAGTTTCTGCTTTTCTTTGCCCTATCCGGACAGATTCGGCAGTATGTTCAAACCTGCTTGAAAAGTACGAAGCGGCTGCTGTTCCCTCACACCTCGCCGCGGCGCAGCTGGCCGCAGGAAGCATCAATGTCCCCGCCCAGCTTGCGGCGCACCGTTGCACGGATGCCGCGCTTCTCCAGCACTGCCGCAAAAGCCTTGATCGCCGCCGCATCGGAGCCCGAGAAGTCGCGCTCCTTGACCGGATTGACCGGGATGAGGTTGACGTGGATGGGCATCGTCTCGGTGCGGCTGCGCAGGCCGCGGTTGAGCCGTTCGGCCAGCTTTTCCGCTTGCGCGGGCGAGTCGTTCTGCCCCGCGATGAGGGTATACTCGAACGAGATCCGCCGCCCCGTCGCACGCCAATAGTCGCGGCAGGTGGCCAGCAATGTGTCGATATTGTACTTCCGATTGACCGGCATCAGCGCCGACCGCGTCTCGTCATCGGGCGCATGGAGCGAGATCGACAACGTGATCGGCAGATTCTCCTCCGCCAGCTGCGCAATCTTATCGCACAGCCCGCAGGTCGAGAGCGAGATGTGCCGATAGCCGATGTTCAGCCCCTTCGGATCGCCCACCAACCGCAGGAAACGCAGGACATTGTCATAATTGTCGAGCGGCTCGCCAATGCCCATCAGCACGATTCCCGCCACCCGCAGACCGCTGTCAGCCTGCGCGGCGAGAATCTGCCCGATCAGCTCGCCCGCCTCAAGGTCGCGCACCTTTCCGCCGATGGTCGACGCACAGAAGGCGCATCCCATCCGACAACCCACCTGCGAGCTCAGGCATATCGTCACGCCGTGCTTGTACTGCATCAGCACGCTCTCGACGCACTGCCCGTCGGCCAGCGTAAAGAGATATTTGATCGTCCCATCCAGCGCCGAGACCAGCTTGCGCGCCACGGTGGGCAGATGATATGCCCCCGCCAGCTGCTCGCGCAGAGCGCGGGGGAGATTAGTCATATCGGCCGGCGCGACGCCGCGGTGAAGCTGCTCAAACAGCTGCCCCGCACGATAGCGCGGCTGGCCGAGCTCAGCCATGTAAGCCTCCAGCTCAGCCAAATTCAAAGAAAGCAAATTCATAGATAACCCTTCAAATCAAAATGATAGAAAGTTTAGGCGGGGTGCAGGGTGCCCTTTTCAAAGGGCAGCCCTGCCGGGGCGCGGGGCAGAGCCCCGCATCAAACACGCACCATCGCGCAATAATAAAACCCATCCGTCCCGTCAACATCGGGCGTCAGCGTCCGCTCTTCCGCCACCGCAAACTCGGGATGTGCCGCCAGGAACGGCGCCGTCACGCCCTCGTTTTCGGCCGGCAGGATGGTGCAGGTCGAATAAACCAGCCGTCCGCCTGGGCGAACATACCCCGCGGCCGTCTCAAGAATCGCCGCCTGGATCGCCGGCAGGCGAGATGTATCGTCGAGCGACTTGTAGCGCAGATCGGGCTTTTTGCCCAGCACCCCAAGCCCCGAGCAGGGCACGTCGCAGATCACGCGGTCAGCCCGCCCGATCAGCTCATCCACCGGCACGCGGGCGTCGCGGGCGGCAGTTTCGATGATCGAAATCCCCAGCCGCTCAGCCCCCGAGGCCACCAGCGACAGCTTGTTCGCGTGCAGGTCGGACGAGATCACCCGTCCCCGATTCTGCATCGCGATCGCCGCGCCGAACGACTTCGCGCCGGGACAGGCGCAGAGATCGAGCACAAGCTCCCCCGGCTGTGCATCCAGCGCCGCAACACAGCGCTGCGACGCCTCATCCTGCACAAAACAGTCGCCGTCGTCGAAGCCGGGCAGCAGCGTCGGATTCATCGACGCCGCCAGCCGAATGCCGCTCGGCACCGCGCAGGGTGAGGCCTCAATGCCGGCCTCGGCAAGACGGGCAAGATATTCGTCTCGGCTGACGCGCAGCGTGTTGACCCGCAGCGTCAGCGGCGGGATGCGGCCAAACGCCGCGATGATCGACTCCGCCCGCGCCAACCCAAAAGCCTCAATAAACGCTGCGCAGATCGGCTCAGCCACCGAATAAGCAATCGCCATCGACGCCGCATCAGCCGCGGCAAAGGTGAACTCCCCCGCCCGCCGCCCATAGGCACGCAGAATGGCATTGACAAAGCCCGCCGACTTGCGGGTGGCCAGCGCCACCGATTCATTGACGGCAGCGTGCGCCGGAATACGATCGAGATACCGCAGCTGGTAAAGCCCCAGCCGCAAAATGGCGCGGACACGCGGCTCAATCTCCCGCGCGGCCAACCGATCGATGATGGCGTCCAGCGTCATGCGGCGCTCGGTGACGCCGTAAACCAGCGTCGTTGCCAGCGCGCGATCGGCCGGCGAGAGCGGGTTGCGCCGCAGGGCGTGGTCGAGGGCAATATTCGGATACTGCCCCCGCGCCTCGGCCTCGCAAAGCAGATCAAGCGCCAGCGCGCGCGCCGATTTCGGGGTCGGCTCGGCCAGCATCAGCGGTTCCTCCGGTTGGCAATCGCCACCAGGCGCAAAAACTGCACCAGCGCCGTCAGCAGTGCGCCGACGTAGGTCATCGCCGCCGCGGAGAGCACCTTGCGCGCCGAGGAAAGCTCCTCGTTCGAGTAATACCCCGTCGAGCGGAGCGCCTCCAGCGCGCGGCGGCTGGCGTTGAATTCCACCGGCAGCGTCACCAGCTGGAAGAGCACCGAGAAGAAAAAGAGCGCCACGCCGATATCAACAAAAATACCGAAGCCCAGCACAAGGCCGAGCAGGAAAAGCGGCATCGCTGCCCGCGAACTGAACTGCGTCACGGGGATAATCACCGAACGCAGCTTCATGGGCGCATAGCCCCGCGCGTACTGCACCGCATGCCCCGCCTCGTGGGCGGCGACACCGACTGCGGCCACGCTGGCCACATGGCAGACCGGCTCGGACAGGCGGATAACCTGCTCACTCGGCGAATAGTGATCGGTCAGCTCACCCGCGACCGGCTCGATGCGGACATTCGTGATGCCGTTGGCCTGTAGAATCTGCTGGGCGGCCTCAGCGCCCGTCATGCCGCGGGCCGTGGCGACCTGCGCATACTTAGAAAAGGTGGACTTCACCTTGAACTGCGCCCATGCAACGAAAATCATCACCGCGATGAGCGGAATGGTGAAGGCGTCAAAATAATAAAAGGGCATAATGGTTTCCTTTCGGGTTTATTTTCCCCAGATGTCCCCGACCGCGGCCCGTCTGCCGCGCAGAAAATCGGCGGCCGTCATGCGGCTCTTGCCCTCGGGCAGAAGCCGATGGATGCGGAGGCTTCCCTGCCCGCAGGCAATTTCAAGCCACCCCTCCCCTTCGGTCGAAGCGGCAAGAATCTCGCCCGGCTGAGCATGCGGGGTATCGGCATCGGCCACCGTGGACGCGATCACCTTCACCCGCTTGCCGTCCGGCAGCGTCGTCACCGCCAGCGGAATGGGGGAAAGCCCGCGGATCTGATTGTGCAGCGCCTGCGCCGTTTGCGCAAAATCAAGCACACAATCCTCCCGCTCGATCTTGGCGGCGTGTGTCGCCAGCGCATCATCCTGCGGCTCGGGCGTGATCGTACCGGCCACAAGCCCCTCGACCGTCTCCAGCAGCAGCGCCGCACCAACCTCAGCCATGCGGTCATGGATATCTTCAAAATTATCGTTCTCGCCGATCGGCACGACACGCTTGAGCAGCATATCGCCGGTGTCAATCCCGTCAGCCATCAGCATCGTCGTAATCCCGGTCTCTGCACAGCCGTCAATGATGGCACGCTGCATCGGCGCCGCACCGCGGTAAGCCGGCAGCAGCGAGCCGTGCACATTCACACAGCCGAGCGCCGGGTAATCGAGCACCGCCCGCGGCAGAATCTTGCCGTAAGCCACCACCACGATCAGCGCCGGATCCAGTTCACGCAGAAGGGCGGCAAACGCGTCCCCCTCCTCGGTACCGGGCTTGAGGGTGGTCGGCTGATAAACCGCCAGCCCCTGCTCCAGCGCATACACCTTCACCGGCGGGGGAGTCATGGTATATCCCCTACCCTTCGGCGTGTCGGGCTTGGTCACCACACCCACCAGATCTGCCCCCGATTCAACCAGCGCGCGCAAAGTCGCACAGGCAAAATCGGGCGTGCCCATAAAGAGGATTCTCGGTTTTTCCGTCATTTATTCCACCTCGCTGGGGTCAAGCATCCGAACCACCTTGTCGGTAAACAAAATCCCATCCAAATGATCAATCTCGTGACAGAAGCAGCGCGCCAGCAGATCGCTGCCCGACACCTCAAACTCGTTGCCGTCGCGATCCATCGCCCGCACCGTCACATGGCGGGGACGGTCGGTAAGCCCCCAGCGGCCAGGTACCGACAGACAGCCCTCGGCCTCCTCCTGCTTGCCGGCGCGCGCAATGATGCGGGGATTGATCAGCTCGATCACCTTTCCCTCCTCGCACTCCACCACCACAATCCGGCGAAGCACGCCCACCTGGGGCGCCGCCAGCCCACAGCCGTTGGCCGCGCGCATCGTTTCAATCATATCATCCAGCAGCGTGCAGATGCGCGGCGTTACCGCCTCCACCGGCCGACAGACCTTCCGCAGCGTAGGATCTCCATCCTTGAGAATATTCAATTTCGCCATTTCTATACCTCTCAATCAAATCTGCACCGCCCAAAATCCAGCACGTGCATGAAAGTTTTTGCGGGTTCTTAGGGGGCTTTTTTCAAAAAGCCCCCTAAGCAGGGTTTGGGGCAGCGCCCCAATCATAAATTCGTCGGATTATAATCGACCGACAACACCGTCTTCGCCGGCGCCTTGGCCGTAAAGCGCTGATACAACTCAGTAAAAAACGCGCGGCTGCGGCGGTTAAGCTTGCACTTAAGCACCATCCGCATCCGATAGCGCCCCTCCACGCGGTAGACCGGCGCCTCGAACGGTCCGAACGCCACATAAGCCACATCGGGGAACTGCCGCTCGGCAATCTTCGGCAGGCCGCGGCGCAAAAGATCCGTCGCCAGCATCAGCGCCTGCTCATCCGCCGAAGTCAGCGTCAGGAGCACAATGTCGCAGTAAGGCGGGAAAACCAGCGCACGACGCAAAGCCGACTCGCGCGCATAAAAGGCCGGATAGTCCTGCGCGCAGGCCAGGCGGATCACCTCGTTGTCGGGATTGTTGGTCTGAATCACCGCACGTCCCGGCTTCTCAGCCCGTCCCGCACGCCCGATCACCTGCGTCAGCAAAGCGAAAGTCCGCTCAGCGGCGCGGAAATCGTCAACATACAGCGACATATCGGCCAGCAGAACGCCCACCAGCGTCACATTCGGAAAATCGTGCCCCTTGGTCACCATCTGGGTGCCCAGCAGTATATCCGCCTCCCCCGCGCGGAAGCGCCCGAGGAGATGATCATACGCCAGCTTGGTCGAAGTCGTGTCGGTATCCATGCGCAGGATGCGCGCATCGGGATAGCGCAGCGAGAGCGCTTCCTCCAGCTGCTGCGTACCGTAGCCCATAAAGCTCATGTGCTCCGATCCGCAGGCCGGGCAGGTCTTGGGCGCGTCGATGCGCGTCCCGCACCAGTGGCAGACCAGATAGCCCCCGCGCGGATGCCGCTCATGCTTGTGGTAAGTCATCGACACCGAGCAGTTCGGGCAGGTGATCGTCCCGCCGCAGGAACGGCAGGACAGGCTGGTGTGGTAGCCACGGCGGTTGAGGAAGAGAATCGCCTGCTCCCCCGCCGCCAGCGTGGCCGAGATCGCCTCATCCAGCGCCCGCCCGATCGGGCCAATGTTGCCCTCCCGCGCTTCCTCTCGCATATCGGACACCGTGACGGCAGGCAGGACCGCCCCGCCATAGCGCTCGGTCAGCGGAATCAATGCATAGGTTCCCTCTTTGGCCTTGCGGTAGCTCTCAAGCGAAGGCGTAGCCGATGCCAGCACCAGCAGGGCGCGGCGCTCGGCACAGCGATAGCGCGCAATGTCACGGGCGTGGTATTTCGGATCGCGGTCGGATTTATAGGTGTGCTCCTGCTCCTCGTCGAGGATGATCATGCCCAGATTCGGCAGGGGCGCAAAAACGGCCGAGCGGGTTCCGATAACCAGATCGGCCTCGCCGGCGCGAATCCGGCGGTAGGTCTCCAGCCGCTCGCCGCCCGACAGTCCCGAGTGCATCACGGCGACCCGCGCACCGTAGTAAGCGCAGAAGATGCCCACCGACTGCGGGGTGAGCGCGATTTCGGGGAGCAGCAGGATCACCTGCCGCCCGCTGCGCAGAACCTCATCAATCATGGCCAGCATCACACGGGTCTTGCCCGAGCCGGTCACGCCATACAGGAGCGCCGCCTGGGGCGATCCTGCGCGATAGAGCGCTGAGAGCCGGTCAAACGCCGCCTGTTGGGCAGGCGAGAGGTGGTTGTCGGCCGGGTCGCGCGTCGGCGCGGCGGGCAGGTTCTGCCAGATGTTGACCCGCTCAGCCACAATCAAGCCGCGATCAGCCAGCGCCTTCAGTTGGGCGCGCGAAGCCGCGGCGGCATTGAGCAGTTCTTCTTCCTCACGGCCGTCGCGGCCGCAAAGCGCCGCCAGGATAGCCTTCTGCCCGTTTGAACGCAGCTTGGCCTCAGCCGCGATCGTCGCCGCATCCTTGTCGGCCAGTGCCGGCGCAAGATGCCACACCGATGCACGGCGATCGGCCGGATCGCGCAGATCGGTCTCGACCGCAAGCTGGCCCCGCCGGGTGAGCGTCGTCAGCGTATCCACAACCCCCACGCCGAATTTGGCGCGCAGAGTATCATAAGCCATGCTGCCCTTGGCGGCGACAGCATCGTAAATCATGCGGCCGGCCGCATCCTCGGGCGGGAGCGCGCCGTCCACCACGCGGTAACGCCGCACAAACCGCCCCAGCGCCGCCGCCGGAACCATAGCATGCACCGCATCGCCGACCGAGCAGAGGGCCTGCTCCTTCATAAACAGACATAGCCCGAGCAGTTCCGCATCAAGCGAAACGCAGTCATCGCAGACTGCCAGCACGGGCTTTGGATCAATTTCACCGGTATATTGCTCGGCGAGCGCCGCCACCAGCGCAATGCGGTGGCGGTTGCCTCCGCCGAAGGGAACACGCACAAACAGGCCGGGTTTCACCTCGCCGCGCAGATCTGCGGGGACGAAATAGGTGTAAGGGCGGTCCGCCCGCATGGGCACGCCCAGCACATAAACCTCGGCGTACAGGTTTTCCATCGGAAATTATTCGTCGATTGCCGACACTTCGGCCTCGTCCTCACCGTCGCCATTACGCGCAGCGGCAGCCAGAGCGGCAGCACGCTCGGCAACAGCAGCAGCTTCGGCAGCAGCGGCAGCGGCAGCAGCAGCCTCCTCAGCAGCAATCTGCTCGGGCGTTTTCTCAACGATGACAAACTCACCGCTGTACAGGCGATTGATGGCATTCTTGACTGCCTTCTCATCGCGGTATTCGCGCTTGATCATCGAGGACAGGCTCTTGTCGGTCTGCTTGTCAGCGATCAGCTTCTCGGCCGTCTCGCGCTGCTTGATATACTCATCGGTCACGATGCGAGCGCACTTTGCCGTCGCGATCACCAGCTCATAACGGTTATACTTGCCCTTGGTCAGGTCTTCAATGGAGGGATAAATCATGGGTAGTTCTCCTTCGTTTTAGAAATATGAAATGAAAAATGTAATCCAAGTTTAGTTTGTCCGGATGCGGACGGCATCAGTCAGCGAAATATCGCTCTGCCGCATCGGGATCGCGGGCAGATTTGAGCTGCTCGGCACGCACAATGGCCAGAATATCCGCGGCCGCCTGCTCAGCGCCGCCGTCCTCATTGCGGACGATGTAGTCGTATTGGCCAACCAGCGGGAGCTCACAGCGGGTCTGCTCAAGCCGCTTCTGAATCTTCTCCTCGGTTTCGGTGCCGCGGCCGCGCAGACGAGCCTCCTGCACCGCAAAGGAGGGGGGGAGCAGCATGATCGCCACCGCCTCGGGGAACTTGGCCTTGACCTGCATGGCGCCATCCACCTCGATCTCTAAGATCAAGTTTCGACCGGAAGCCAGCACCGCCTCAGCCGCCGCGCGGGGCGTTCCATAGCCATTGCCGACATAGCGGGTATACTCCAACAGGCCATCGGTCTCCACCAACCGGTCGAACTCCTCGTGGGAGACGAAATGGTAGTTGACACCGTCCACCTCGCCGGGGCGGGGTGCGCGGGTGGTCATCGAGACCGAATAGGCAAAATCGTCGCGGCCGGCCAGCATATGTGAAAGCACCGTGCCCTTGCCGCTGCCGGCAGGGCCGGAGATAATCAGCAAAAGTCCTTTTTTCATCGTTTTGACCTCGTGCATGTTCATGATTCCGCAGACTCCGGTCCGTCGGTTTCTTCCTGCTCAACCTCAACGTCCACCGTGCCGTCATCGAGACGGTTGGCGATCGTTTCGGTCTGGATGGCCGAGAGAATCACATGCTCGGAGTCGGTGATGATCACCGCACGGGTACGGCGGCCGCAGGAGACATCGATCACCCTCCCCTGGTCGCGCGCATCCTGAATCAGACGCTTAACCGGAGCGGAATCGGGCGCGGCCAGCGCCACGACGCGGTCGGCGGCAACCATGTTGCCAAAGCCAATATTGATAAATTTCATATGTTTTCCTTCTTTGCTGTGAATGCGGCCGTCCCAGCCGTCCTCACTCCAGATTTTGAATTTGCTCGCGAATTTTCTCCAGCTCGCTCTTGACCTCGACCACCAGATGGGCGATCTCAGCATTCGAGCACTTGGAACCAACCGTATTGATCTCGCGGTTCATCTCCTGCATCAGGAAATCCAGCTTGCGGCCGGCCGGCTCGGACGAGGCGGCGATCTCTTCAAAGGCAGCGAAATGGCTGCGCAGGCGGACCAGCTCTTCGTCAATCGCCACGCGGTCGGCGAAGATGGCGCACTCGGTCAGTACGCGGCTCTCTTCAATGTGTACGCCCTGCTCACTGAGCACAGCCTGCAGGCGGCCAAGCAGGCGGTCGTGGTAAGCGGCAATATCGGCGGCAGAGAGGACCTCAATGCGGTCCACAATCTCACCGATGGCAGCCAGCTTTGCCCGAAGATCAGCAGCCAGACGAGCGCCCTCGGCAGCGCGGCCGGCGAGGAAGGCGGCAATGGCTTCATCCAGCACAGCCGAGACAGCGGCCCAGTCCTCCTCCAGATTCTCCTCCGGTGCACGAACGGTGAAGATGTCGCGGTTGGCCGCGACCCGGGTCACCGAAATATCATCGCGCAGACCGAATCGGTCACGCAGCTGTTCAAGTGCCGCGATGTAGGAGGCCGCATAGGCCTCATCCAGCGCAACGGTTACGCCGGGCGTCTCAACCGTGTCGATGCTGATGCCGACCTCAACCTTACCCCGACTGATACCGGATGCAAGCAGGTACGGCTTGATTTTTTCCTCGAGGAAGGCATAAGCGCGGGGTGTCCGCACGCCAACGTCAAGATAGCGGTTGTTGACCGCGCGGATCTCAACCGTAATGTCCTTCCCTGCGCGGGTCTGCCGCGCGCGCCCGAAGGCGGTCATACTGTTCATGGAAGCGTCTCCCTAAAGAAGATATATATAATTATTGTACCGCAATTTCACCTTTTTGTCAATGGCTGCAAAAAATATTCGGCGGCAATCGTAAAAAAACAGCCCCGAACCAAAGGCTCGGAGCCGTTTTCAAAGAAAAACTTCAAAAAAGATTTTGAAGAGTCCGGCAGGGGTTCGGGGAGCAAGCCCCGTATCAACCTTACTTCTTCTCGCCTCTCAGCTCTACGCGGCGGATCTTGCCGCTGATGGTCTTGGGCAGCTCATCGAGGAATTCGACGATGCGGGGGTACTTGTAGGGTGCGGTGTGCTCTTTGACGTAGACCTGGATCTCCTTCTTGAGCGCATCCGAGCCCTCGGTGCCCTTCACCAGTACGATGGAAGCCTTGACCACCTGGCCGCGGATCGGATCGGGCGCGGCCGTGACGGCGCACTCGAGGACATAGGGCAGCTCCATGATGACGCTCTCGATCTCGAACGGCCCGATGCGGTAGCCGGACGACTTGATGAGGTCGTCGGTACGGCCGACGTAATGGAAGTAGCCGTCCTCGTCACGCCATGCCGTGTCGCCGGTGTGGTACATGCCGTCGTGCCAGGATTCCTTGGTGTGCACCTCGTCGTTGTAGTAGCCGAGATAGAGACCGCAGGGCACTTCCTTATCGGTATGGATGACGATCTCACCCGTCTCGCCGACGCCGACCGGCTTGCCGTCGGGATCGACGATGTCGACATCATACAGCGGGCTGGGCTTGCCCATCGAGCCGGGCTTGGGGGTCATGCCGACAAAGTTGGCGATGGCAAGCGTAGTCTCGGTCTGGCCGAAGCCCTCCATCAGGCAGAGGCCGGTAGCCTTCTTGAACTGCTCGTAGACCTCGGGATTGAGGGCCTCGCCGGCGATGGTGGCGTGCTCAAGCGAGGAGAGGTCGTACTTGTCCAGCGACTCCTTGATGAAGAAACGATACATGGTCGGAGGTGCGCAGAAGGTGGTGATGTGGTACTTGGCAAAGAGGGGGAGAATGTCAGCCGCGTTGAAGCGATCGAAATCGTAGGTGAAGACGGCCGTCTCGCAGAGCCACTGGCCGTAGAACTTGCCCCAGAGTGCCTTGCCCCAGCCGGTATCCGAGATGGTAAAATGCAGGCCGTCGGGGTTGACGTTGTGCCAGTAGCGAGCGGTCAGATAGTGGCCGAGCGCATACTTGTGGGCATGGACGGCGATCTTCGGATAGCCGGTCGTGCCCGAGGTGAAGAACATGATGGCCGGATCGTCTCCGCCGACATCGACACGCTCGAGGCTGCCCGAGTAGCGGGGCAGTTCGGCATCGAAATCATGCCAGCCCTCGCGGCTGCCGCCGACCAGCACCTTAGTCACTACGGTAGGCGACTCAGGCAGGGCATCCTCGATGTGATTCGGCACACCGTCATCGGCAGTCGCCAGCACAGCCGACACGCCGGCTGCGTTGAAGCGATAGACATAATCCTTCTTCTGCAGCTGGTTGGTGGCAGGAATGCCGACCGCGCCCAGCTTATGCAAGGCCAGAAGCGAGAGCCAGAACTGATAGTGGCGCTTGAGCACCAGCAGCACGCGGTCGCCCCGCTTGATGCCGAGCGAGCTGAAATAATTGGCCGTTCGGTTGGACTCGCGGCGCATATCCTCGAAGGTAAAGCGGCGCTCGACCTTGTTCTTGTCGAGATGCAGCATAGCCAGCTTGCCGGGGCAGCGGGCAGCGAGGGCATCGACGCAGTCGTAGGCGAAGTTGTAGCGTTCGGTATCGCGGAACTTGATCGAATTGACCACGCCGTTTTCGTCCACCGTGGTGGTCACGAAGGGAGCCGCAACCGGCGAGTCGCCGACACGGCGGCCGCCGCGCGGGACGGGCGCGTTGTAGGTATCCTCCTCCGGCTCGCGGTAATCTCTGGCCTCAGCGCCCAGAACAATGGCATAGAAGGTACAGTCCTCGCCCTCGGCAGCAATCATGCCGTGCGGGGTCGAGCTGTCGTAGTGCACTGTGTCGCCGGCATGCAGGACAGCGGTGTGATCGCCGATCTGCACCTTCAGCGCGCCCGAGACGACAATGTCGATCTCCTGGCCGGCGTGGGTGGAGAGCTTGATGGGCTTGTCCTGATCCTCGGCCGAGAAGGGAGCGCGGACAAGGAAGGGCTCGGCCATCTTGTCCCTCAGCATGGGGGAGAGGTTGTGGTAAGAGAAGCCGGAGCGGCGAGCGATGGGCAGGCCCTCGCCGGCGCGCACGACCGACATCGAGGTAAGCGTCGGCGAGCTGCCCTTGAGCAGGTCGGTGACGTCAACGCCGAAGCGATTGGCACATTTGTAAATGAAGGTGAAGCTGAAATCTGCACAGCCCTCCTCCAGCGCGGTATACTGCTCCACACTGGTATCGGTGCAGGCCGCCATTTCCTCACGGCTCAGCTCCATGATCTCGCGCAGGGCACGGATGCGTTCTGCGACTTCTTTGATGCGGTTTTCCATCATGTTTGGATTCCTCTTTTCTCGAAAAATTCGTCAAAAAAACGTCTCGAGCGGAGGGCACCGGCTCGAGACGAATACAGCTGTTTATTCGTACATTCCTCAAATTGTGCAGGTGGAGTGGCCACCGCGCACGCCTCGGGCTCTATCAAGCCTTATGCCTTGACGCAGCAATAACGGAAGACGCCTACCCCCGCGATGCGGGATCGGATCTTCGACTCGGAAGTGATAGTTCCCCTGATCGCTCACCACCGGCTCGCACCACCCGCCGGCTCTCTGGAGGCTGCACGATCGGAACCTCTTCGTCATCGTCTTTATTTGATGCAAGCATTATAGCATAGTAAAGCGTTTTTGTCAACAGGGTAAAGTGTAAACAAATTTTGAACGAATGTTTGTTCGGCTCAGTCGGCGGCAGACGGGCGATTTAACCGATCATGCTTCGATTTTTGTCCATTTCAAAAAAACGCAGCCCCCCTGCTTGACAGCAAAAAGAACCCGTGCTATAATGGCATCAAACCGACAGAATGAACGAGGTACGCTTATGTTTGAACTGGCAAAGATCGACCACACAAGAAAGAGCAAGCTGGCGAACGGCTGCTGGCGTTACGACGCCTACCCCGAGCTTGAACCGCTCAACGCACACAAAAGCGTGACACTGGCCGATCTCCGTGGGCCGGCGGTCATCACCTGTTTCCATATCACGCAAAACTTTTTCCGGCTCAAGGAGCCCAACCGTCGGGCGATCGCCGCGCGCGGACTGATCCTCGAGATCTACTGGAACGGTGAGGAAACGCCCTCCGTCCGTGTGCCGCTGGGGGATTTCTTTGCCGACGGACTCGGCGGTGAGGCCAATCATTTCAGCAGCAGATTCGTCGAAAAGGTGCCCGAAGCCTACAACTGCTACATTCCGATGCCCTTCGAGAAATCGGCCCTGATCAAGCTGGTCAACGAAACCGACATCAACTTCCACTGTTACAGCTTTATTGAATACGAGACCCTCCCCGCTTGGGACGAATCCTTCGGATACTTCCACGCCACCTGGAACCGCATGAACTTCGCGCTCGGCCATGACACCGATGTCCCCGTGCTCCACATCGATGGCGAGGGGCAGCTCATCGGCCGTGCTTACAGCGTGATCACGCGGGAACCCTTCTTCCGCGGATTCCATTTTGTGATGGAAGGCAACAACGAATTCCGCATTGACGGCGAGGCAATGCCGTCGATCAACTACCTCGGCACAGAGGACTCCTTCGGCTTCAGCTGGGGCTTCAATACCGAATACTGCGGGCCCTGCTGCGGCATGAACAAGATCGCGACGTCGGAAGAAGAGAACCGCCTGTCGGTCTACCGCTTCATGGACGCCAACCGGATCCGCTTCGATCGGAGCCTTGATCTGCGCATCAACTGGTGCTGCGAATGGGTGAACGACCCCGTATTTCAGGCGAAGATCCGTGAGATCACGGCAGCGGGGGGCGGACTGGTCGACTACGCCGTCACGCACTACTGGTATCAGAAGCAGATCGGCTTCGATCACGCGCCGATGCAGCCCTATGCCGAGCGAATCCGATAAACGCGCACCGCACGCGAAAAGAAAAAATCCAAACAAATTTCCCCAAACCCCTTGCAATCTCAAGAAAACTATGCTATAATAGCTATACGTCAATTTTTGCGCATGGCACACATGCGAGCATCGCGGGTCGCTTCTCCGCCGGGAGCGATGCCAAGGATCATACGAAAGTGCGGCGGAGAAATGGAGCTATTCGGAGCAATGAATGTTTTTGAAATTATCCTCGGTATCGTCCTGCTGCTGATGGCAATCTTCCTGGTTGTTGCTATTCTGATGCAGTCCGGCAAGGACAAGCGCCTCTCCGGCACCATCGCCGGCGGTGCAGAGACCTTCTTTGGCAAGGCCAAGGCAAGCACGATGGATAAAATGCTGTCCAAGGTTACCACCATCGTTGCGATCATCTTCGCCGTCCTTGTTCTGGTCATGTACATCATTCTCGCTCGCTGAGGATTGATGCCGTACCTGACATGACAAAACCGCTTTTGGGTATCCTTTATCCAAAAGCGGTTTTGCTTTTTCGCCGCTGAATTATGCAAAGGAAAGAATATGAAAAAAAAGAAATCGTCCAAACACCACACCAAACACCAGCCCCCGCGGCGGCACACGCACAAGAACCTGCCGCATCGCGCCGGCGCTCGCCATCCCGCCGCTGCCGCCCGCCGGCAGACCGGCATCTTCCACGGCACCGCCCGCGGATTCGGCTTTGTCACCCCCGATCCGGAGACGCCCGACCTGCCAGCCGAGGAGGATCTCTTCATTCCGGCACATCTGAGTGCCGGCGCCATGGATGGTGACCGGGTCGCCTTCGTCAGACAGCACCGCACGTCCCGCCGCACTGCCCCCCACGATACGCGGCAGGAGGGCGAGATAGTCGAGATTCTCGCCCGCAGCACAACCGCGCTGATCGCCGAATTCTGCGTGGAGAGCCACATCCGCGGCCGACGCACCGTCCGACGCTACTACGCCCTTCCCGAGAACAAAAAGATCCCCTTCCCCATCGAAATCGCTTCCGCCGACAGCCTGGGTGCGGCGCGCGGCGACAAAATCGAGCTGGAGCTGACCGCCTACCCCACCGCCGATACCCCTGCGCGCGGGCGGGTCACCCGCGTCTTCGGCCCCGCCGACTCACGCACCGCCAACTACGCCGCCATCCTGCACGAAAACGGGATTCGCACGGAGTTCTCCACCGACGTGCTGGCCGAAGCGGACGAGGTCGCGGCGCGCCGCATCACCTCGCGTGGGCGGCTGGACCTGCGGGAGGAGATCATCTTCACCATCGATGGCGCCGATGCCAAGGACCTCGACGACGCTATCTCGCTCAAGCGCACCGCTGACGGCTGGCAGCTCGGCGTGCACATCGCCGATGTCTCGTACTACGTCAAACCCGGCTCCGCCCTTGACCGCGAAGCCATAGCACGGGGAACCAGCGTTTATTTCACCGATCAGGTTGTCCCCATGCTGCCCGTCGCCCTCTCGAACGGCTGCTGCTCCCTCAATGGCGGGGTCAGCCGCTACGCCATGTCCGCCCTGCTCGATCTTGCCCCCGACGGCAGCCTGCGCGGCTGCACGCCAGTGCTGAGCATCATTCGCTCGCGCGTGCGCGGTGTGTACAGCGAGGTCAACGACCTCTTCGCGCAGGGCGAGCAATCCCCCTTCGCCGCCAAGTATGCCGATGTCCTGCCCACCCTGCGCGACATGCACGACCTCTATGCAATCCTCGCCGCACGCTCGGCCGCGCGGGGAGCGCTGGCGCTGGAGACGGCCGAAGCGCAAATCCTGCTGAATGAGGACGGCGAGCCGGTCGACATTATCCGCCGCGAGCGGGGAGATGCCGAGAAAATGATCGAGCAGTTCATGCTCACCGCCAATGAAGGTGTGGCGACGTGGCTCCACGAGCGCGGTCTGCCCTGCGTCTTTCGCGTGCACGAAGAGCCGGTCGAGGATAAGATCCGCGCCTTCGCCGAATTTGCCTGGAATCTCGGCCTGCCGGTCGGCAAGCTGGGGCAGGGCAAGGCTTCGCCTGCCGATCTTGCGGCCGTACTGGCCCGGGCCGAGGAGAAGCAGATCGGCGGCATGGTGTCGACCGTCCTGCTGCGCTCGCTGCAAAAAGCGCGCTATGCGACCGAACCGCTTGGGCATTTTGGCCTTGGCATCGGCCTTTACGCCCACTTCACCTCCCCCATCCGCCGCTATCCCGATCTGGCTGTGCACCGCATTCTTCGCGCCGCGCTGTCCGGCCGCGCGGCCGGCAAAGCAGCCGACGGACTGGCCTCCTTCGCCCAGCGCGCTGCTAAAGCCTCCAGCGACAACGAACTGCGCGCCCTTGCCGCCGAGCGCGAGATCACCGACCTCTACAAAACCATCTTCATGTCGGCGCACATCGGCGAGGAGTTTGATGCGCGCATCTCCTCGGTCACCGGCTTCGGTCTCTTTGCCGAACTGGAGAACACCTGCGAGGGGCTGATTCCCATCACCTCGCTCGACGGCTTCTTCGTCTACGACGAGAAGAACCACCGCCTGACCTGTGGGGCCCAGGTCTACCGGCTGGGAGACCCCATCCGCGTCCGCATCGAAGCGGCCGACATCGCCGCACACAAGGTAGAGATGCGGCTTCTGCGCAGATAACAAACAAAGAAAGAGCCTACGGCTGGTGCCGTAGGCTCTTTCTTTTCACGGATCAGTCGCTGTCCTTTTCGTCCGCATCGTCGGCGATGGGGTTCTGGCGAACCTCCAGCGAAACAACGCGGTGACCGTCGGTCTCACGCACAACGCAGTCCAGATTTTCATAGGTAAAGGTGTCGCCCACGTCGGGGATCTTGCCGGTCTGCTCCATCACCCAGCCGCTGAGCATCACACTCTCGGACTCGAGCTTGAGTGCAAAGAATTCGCAGAAGTCATCGAGGTTGACGGCGCAGTCAACGAGGAAGAGGTTCTCATCCAGCTTGCGGAAGGTCTCGACCACCTCGTCATGCTCATCCCAGATATCACCGACCAGCTCCTCCAGGATATCCTCCATCGTGACGATACCGTAAGTACCGCCGTGCTCATCGACCACCACCGCCACATGCGACTTGCTGGTCTGCAGAAACTTGAGCAGGTCATTGATCATCGTGCCGGGATGCACGAAGAGGGGATCGGTCATCACCTCGGTCAGCGGACGGTCGGTCACACCCTCGCCCGAATAGAAGTCCTTCTGGTGAATCACGCCGACGATGTCATCGATGCTGTCACGGTAGACCAGCAGACGCGAGTAGCGCGACTGTGAGAAAATGCGTGCGATCTCCGCCTTGTCGGCATCGACCGAAACGCCCTCTAGGTCAACGCGGTGGGTCAGGATGTCCTCTGCACGGCGCTCGGTAAAGGTAATGGCGTTCTGCAGCAGGTCACTCTCCTCCTCGTCAATCGAACCGTCCTGCTGGATCTCCTCGACCAGCATCTTCAGCTCTTCCTGCGACATCTTGCTGTCTTCCTTCTTGCCGAGCAGACGGCCGACAAGCTTCTTCCAACCCGAGAAGATGTAATTAAACGGCGTGAACACCCACATCAGCAGGCTGATCAGCGGCGCAGAGAATTTAACGAAGCTGTCGGGATAGTCCTTGGCCACGCTTTTCGGTGTGATCTCACCGAAAATCAGCACCACAACCGTCGAAACGGCCGTCGAAATGGTCGCACCCATGTCTTGATAGATGGCCACGAACAGCAGGGTGCTGACCGAGGCCAGCAGGATGTTGACGATATTGTTGCCGATGAGGATGGTCGTAATCAGCTTATCATAGCGATCGGAAAGCGAAAGCACGAGAGCCGCACGCTTGTCGCCGTCGGCGGCCAGGGCCTTCATTTTGGTTTTGTTGAAAGAAAGGAATGCCGTCTCGGTCGCGGAAAAATATCCGGACATAATCACACAGACGAGCATGATGAGAATAGACGAGAAAAAATTATCAGGCAAAGGTAAACTGTCAGGCATGATGATACTCCAATTCGATCAAATATTCAAAATAATTTATTTTTGCATAACGCGTGTATAACGAGAAAAAGACATATCCACAGCCGTTGCTGTGCAGATATGCCTGCGTCAAGTATTAAGGGGGACTGAAACTGTTCGCGTTATCGTCCTCGCTGGAATCACCGTCCACGGCTGCTCCCACACTCCTTCCTTGATGATTTATGTAGAGAATAGTATACCAGACAATTTCCTCCCTGTCAAGAGGGTACGGGAAATTTCAGCAAAAACAAAAAGGGACATTTCTCTGCACTGGGGGATCAGGCAGAGAAATATCCCACTCCGTTTTCTTCGCGAACTCTGCCGGCCGGTGTCCCGTCCGGAAAAAACACCGTCCAGCCTTCCGCATCGCTGCCCTCCGCTGTCAGCGGGATCAGCTCGCCGGTCTCGTGATTCCACCACCAGAGCGAGTCGAAGCCGCCCAGCCGCTTGAGCTCGCGGTTCCAGGCAAGATAGAAGGGTTGGTCGGCGACGGCCAGCGGGTAGACATCGGGCACCTGCTCGGTCATCGCCCAGAGCGCGCCCTGGATGGCCCAATTGCTCTCAGACACGCCATGGATGTGCTCGTGGAAGGCAAAGTTCTGCCCGGGCAGGTAACTCTTCTCCAGATTCAGCACGCCAATTCGGCCTTCCGCGCCGTCCAGCTTTTCGGCCAGCGCCGCGAGGATGCGCTGATCATCCGCATAGGTCCGGCGGTAATCGTGCAGTTCGGACACCGATGCCACACCGCAGACCAGAACCAACAGGCAGGCCGTCAGGGCAGCGGCGCGCCGTGCCGTGCGGGCAAGACGGCCGAAGCAGGCACGCAGCGCCAGCTCACCGAGCAACGCGAGTCCTGCCGTCAGCGGCACAGCCGAGCGCAGCGAAAACCAGGTGTTGCCGACCACGAAGAAGGGCGAGAGAGCCGCAAGCACGAGCAAAAGAGCAAATCCGACCGCTGCCGCAGACGAAGAAACCCGCCGTACCGCCCTGCCGTTTGCCCCGGCGGGCGTCAGGCAGAAGAGGCCAATACCGCCGGCCAGGGCAGCGAAAAGAACGAGATACCACCATCGGCCGTCATCGGCCAGGATGCGCAGACTGCGGGCGAATCCGCGCGCCAGGATCACGCCGCCTCCGGCGAATGCGTCCCCGGTCTGTCGGAACAGCTCAGGCAGGAAGACCGAGAAATAGCCCTCATGCCAAGGCAGGATCAAACTCATGCGCGCGGCCAGCGGACCGCCGCTGTTTGCCAGGGTGAAAAGGAAATAGATGGCCAGGTTGACCAGCGTCAGCAAGCCGCCCAGCGCGCGGCGGGGATGCCGGCGCAGGTGAAGCAGCATCAGGCCGAGCACCGCGGCTCCCGACAGAGCCAGCGTCTGCTCATAGAAGCCAAAAGAAATCAGCTGCACCGCGGAAAAACCAACAAGCCACGGCCAGCGTCCGCGCGTCAGCCAGACCGAAAAGAGCCGCAGCGCCAGCGCGGCGAAAAACATGCCGCAGACGACACGGGTGGCGGCCGAGATCCAATAGGTTCCCTCAAAGTTGAAGGGCAGGAGAAGGTAGAGCACGCAGAAGAGCGCGCCGCAACCAAATTCGCCGTCAAAGACGCGGCGGAACAAAAGCGCCGACGCCGTCCACATCACGCTCAGCAAGAGGCAGGCCGCGATCATGCCCGCGCCCCAGAAATGCGACCAAACGGCAATATCGGCCACCCCCGCGATCGGGCGGGAGGAGAGCAGCCCAAGCCGCTCGATCATCTCCCCCAAGGGTGCAAACTGTGCGTATTTGTCATACTGTATGTAATCATCAAGCTGGGGGAAATAACGGAAGCCGTAATAGAGGAAACGCAAGGCTGCCGCAGCAAAGAAGAGGCCAAACTCGACCGCGCGCGGCCAGCGCGGCTGGCGTGGGTACAGGTCGACCCGACGGACAGGCACCCGGCGGACAGCCGGGCGAAGCTGGGTCTGCATGCGTTCACCTCACTTTCGAAAAAGCAGCGCCCGGGGCGCTGCTTTTTTCTTGCAGATATTTACTCGTAGAGCGGGAATTTACGGCAAAGCTCGGCCACCTCAGCGCGGATGGCATCGGCTTCGGTCTCAAAGGCTACGGCCGTGCGCTTGAAGAGGCGCGCGATGGTGCGCATTTCCTCGGTGCCGAAGCCGCGGGTCGTGGCAGCGGGCGTACCGACGCGGATACCGCTGGTCACAAAGGGAGACTGCGGGTCGTTGGGGATGGCGTTCTTGTTGACGGTGATGTGCACCTCATCCAGGCGGCGCTCAAACTCCTTGCCGGTGAGGCCTACGGGGCGGAGGTCAAGCAGAGCGAGGTGGTTGTCGGTACCGCCGGACACGAGGTCAAAGCCCTCGGCCAGCAGGCTGTCAGCCAGCACGCGTGCGTTCTCGACGATCTGATGCTGGTAAGCCTTGAATTCGGGCTTCAGCGCCTCGCCGAAGCAGACGGCCTTGGCCGCGATGACATGCATCAGCGGGCCGCCCTGGGTACCGGGGAATACGCCCTTGTTGAGGAGCTTGCCAAACTTCTCCTCATCGCGGGCAAGGATCATACCGCCGCGCGGGCCGCGCAGGGTTTTGTGGGTCGTCGTGGTGACGATGTCAGCGTAAGGGACGGGCGAGGGATGCTCACCTGCGGCAACCAGGCCGGCGATGTGCGCCATATCGACCATGAAATATGCGCCGACATCGTGCGCAACCTTGGCCATGCGCGCAAAATCGATGACGCGCGGATAGGCCGATGCACCGGCGACGATCAGCTTGGGCTTGACCTCGTGGGCCTGCTGCTCGAACTTATCGTAATCGATACGGTGGGTCTCATCGTCCACGCCGTAGGGAACGAAATTGAAATAAAGACCGGAAATATTGACCGGGCTGCCGTGGGTCAGATGGCCGCCGTGTGCCAGGCTCATGCCCATAACGGTGTCACCGGGCTGAAGCAGAGCAACATAGACCGCCGTGTTGGCCTGTGCGCCGCTGTGGGGCTGGACATTGACGTAATTTGCACCGAAGAGTTCCTTTGCGCGTTCAATGGCCAGATTCTCGGCGACATCAACGCAAGCGCAGCCGCCGTAATAGCGCTTTGCCGGATAGCCCTCGGCATACTTGTTGGTCATGACCGAACCAACCGCAAGCATGATGGCTTCGGAAACAAAGTTCTCGGATGCAATCAGCTCGATCCCGTTCTGCTGACGTTCGTACTCGGCGCGGATAGCATCCGCAACGGCCGGGTCAAACTCTGCCAGACGGTTGAACATATCTTTGATCATTTTGCATAATCCCCCTTGGAAATCAAAATATTACTTCTATTATACACGATTTGCCGTTAAAATGCAAGAGGAAATCCTAAGAATCCCCGATATTATTCGTTTTTCTTTGGTAAAGCATAGTAAACGCCTTTGCAAATGATAGAATTTTCGGTCGACCAGCTAAAGTTTTTGTGCCATTTTACCAAAGCTTTTCTACGCAAACTTTTTTACAAAATCCGGTAATACCTGTTGACAATCTCCCCCACTCCGTGCTATAATAATGGTATAGTCAGGTTTGCAACTGGCATTTTGCACAGAGGAGATGGGATTATGGCTGAAAATTCTTGCGATTTTGTCTCAATTCTCATTACCTCCTGCAAGGGCGGCGTAGGCAAATCCACCATCACCGCCAACCTCGCACTTGCCCTTGCCAGGCGCGGCAAGCGTGTCCTCGCGCTTGACTGCGACTTTTCCAACCGTACGCTGGACTTGCTGTTCGGCTGTGAGGATGCCGTCCTGTACGACCTTTTTGATGTCATTGCCGGCCGCGCATCGGCGGATAAAGCCATTCTCTCCGACCCACGTGCAGAAGCCCTTTTTCTGCTCCCTGCCCCCTTCCTGGGCGAGCGGGAGAGCGAAAGTCCGGACCAAACCTTCACCGAACGCTTTGGCGCCGTACTCAGCGAAGCGGCCGAGTCGGTCAAGGCCGATTTTTTACTCATTGATACCCCCGGCAGCGCCGATGCCCTCCTGACGCTGGCCGCGCAAAATACCGACATGGCGCTCATCGTCACCGGCCATCACCCAGCCGCCATCCGCGGCGCCGAGAAAACCGGCATTCTGCTGGATACCCGCGGTGTCCCCAAGCAAAAGCTGATCATCAACCGTTTCGATACAGAAGCGGTGGTCGACGGCCGCCGTCCCGGCATCAACACCATCATCGATATGACCCGCACCCCCATCCTGGCCGTCATCCCCGAGGACCGCGGCCTGGAGCTTGGGCAGGAGGCTGGCCGGCTTTACACGGAATCGGCGGAAAAAGCAACCGCCCGCGCCTTCGACAGCCTTGCCGCGCGGCTTTGCGGTGAACAGATTCCCCTGTTTGCCGGCATGCCCCGCCGTCTGCGCCGCCGCCTGGTCGAGCGCTGATTCTCCCCTTCGATTCCCATGAACGAAAATAGAAAGGACTGTTTATCTATGGAAATTGCGATCATCGCGCATGACATGAAAAAAGAACTGATCACCCAGTTCTGCATCGCCTACTGCGGCATTCTCAGCAAGCATAACCTGTGTGCGACCAGCATCACAGCTAAGTACATTTCTGAAGCGACCGGCCTGCACATCGAGCGTCTTCTGACCGGTGAGCACGGCGGCGAACAGCAGATCGCTTCCCGCATCGCATACAACGAGATTGACGTCCTGCTCTACTTCCGCGACACCCGCCCAAAGGACTATTTCGACGAGACCGACACCGAACTGCTCCGCCTGTGCGACTACTACAACGTCCCCTACGCCACCAACATTGCCTCTGCCGAGGTGCTGGTCTGCGCGCTCGACCGCGGCGATCTGGATTGGCGTGAGATCGTCAACCCCCGCTCCGACTACAACCGCCGCAAAAGCGGTCAATTCTGATCGCCTGCCGGCGTCCGTGCGTGCCTGTGAGATTTCCCATCTCTCAGGCACGTTCTGTTCCAAGCAATCTTAACAAAACAGGAGAGTGCATCATGCAACCGACGACTACACTCCGCTTCCCCTACGGGAAAGGACACCGCGAGATTACCCTGCCGCAGGCCCGCGTGCAGGCTGTTTTGACCTCAGCGCTCCACGCCGCTGGCCGCCGTGACCTCGCCGCCCAGCAGGCACTGGTGCGCGCCGCACTGGCCTCGCCGATCGGTTCCGCGCCCCTGCATGAACTTGCGCAGGGCAAGAAGAACATCGTCATCATCGCCAGCGACCACACCCGTCCCGTCCCCAGCCGCGCCATCCTCCCGCCCATGCTGGAGGAAATTCGCCGCGGCTCGCCCGATGCCGACATCACTCTACTGATCGCCACCGGCTGCCACCGCGGCACGACCCGCGACGAGCTCGCCGCAAAGCTGGGCGAGGATCTGATGCGCGAGGTGCGCATCTGCGTCCATGACTGCGACGACACTGAGATGCTGGTTGATCTGGGCAAGCTCCCCTCCGGCGGCCCGCTGACTGTCAACCGCCTTGCCATCGAGGCTGACCTGCTGGTATCGGAGGGCTTCATCGAGCCGCACTTCTTCGCCGGCTTCTCGGGCGGGCGCAAAAGCGTGCTCCCCGGCATCGCCGCCCGCGCATCGGTCATGGCCAACCACTGCGCCGAGTTCATCGACTCCCCCCGCGCGCGCACCGGCCTGCTGGTCGATAACCCCATCCACCGCGACATGGTCTGGGCTGCGCGTCAGGCCAAGCTGGCCTTCATCGTCAATGTCGTCATCAACGCCGAGAAAGAGGCGATTTACGCCGTGGCGGGTGACGTCGAAGCGGCGCATGAGGCAGGCTGTGCTTACCTCTCCGGTCTCTGCCAGGTTCCCGCCGCGCCGGCCGACATCGTCATCACCAGCAACGGCGGCTATCCGCTCGACCAGAACATCTACCAAGCCGTGAAAGGCATGACGGCCGCTGAAGCCTGCGTGCGCGAGGGCGGCGTTATCATCATGCTGGCCGCCTCGAGCGACGGCCACGGCGGCAAGGGCTTCTTCGCCCAGCTCTCGCAGGGCGAGCCCGACGCACTGATGCAGCAGATCCTCGCCCGCAGCCGCAGCGAGACCATCCCTGACCAGTGGCAGGTGCAGATCTTCCTGCGCGTGCTGAAGCGCGCGAGAGTGATTTACGTCTCGGACGCCCCCGACGAAATGGTGCGCGCACTCCACATGACCCCCGCCCACAGCCTCGAAGAAGCAATCTCCATCGCCGACCGCCTGCTCGGCACCCCCAACGCCACCGTCACCGCGATTCCCGACGGTGTGGCGGTTATGGTGGTGTGAGGTAGTTGGGGCTTTGCCCCAAACCCCACCAGAGGGACTTTTTGAAAAAAGTCCCTCTGGACTCTTCAAAAACTTTCATAAAAAAAGATGACCTTTGTGCCAATCAAATTTGATGTGCACAAAGGTCATTTTTCATGTTGGAAAGTTTTTTGGTGTCCAGCCCCTTTTTTTCAAAAAAGGGGCTGGTG
>JAFWBJ010000001.1 GCA_017507145.1 Clostridia bacterium
CGCGCGGAGTATTGTCTGCCGGCCATGATCGACGCGATTCGGGCATATATTGACGAGGTGATGGCGGGGGATGTGCCGGTTGACGGGATCTTGATCTCAACCCAGATGCACGGCTACGTTCTGCGCAGTGCCGCCGGGGACAGCCATTATGTCTCCTGGCAGGATGAACTTGCCATGCAGCCATGGGGCGAGAGCACGCCCTTCGAGAAGCTGCGGCAGTGCGGTGTGCCTCACCATCTGCGCAGCAGCGGCCTTCCGCTCAAGCCCGAGCTGGCGCTCTGCAGTCTCTATGCGCGTGTTTGTCGGGGCGAACAGGCTATCGCGGGCAGAGAGCTCTTTACGCTGGGCTCTTATTTGATTGCCCAGCTGTGCGGCTCCAACGTTACCCACATCACCAATGCCGCCCCGACCGGACTTTATAATCTGCAGGCAGGGGCGTGGAACCAGCCGTTGCTCGATGCGGTTGGCTTCAGCGACCTGCGCCTGCCCACCGTCTGCCGGGAGATTTCTCCCTGCGGTACATATCGCGGCGTACCCATCTATCCCGATGTGGGCGACCAGCAGGCATCTTTGCTGGGTGCCGGCCTGCGGCCGGGGCAGATCAATATCAATCTCGGCACAGCCTCCCAGGTAGCTATGCTCTGCGATGCCTACCGCGACGTGCAGGGAAGCGGTATTGAGGAGCTTCGCCCCTTCTTCGGCGAACAGTGCCTTCGTACCGTCTCAAAGCTGTCTGGCGGCCGCAGCCTGCAGGTAATTGTCGATTATCTGCGCACGACCGCGTCATTTGTTACCGGTCAAGTCTGTGATGACGCCGCCATCTGGCAGCTGATCGCGCAGATCGCACCCGATGATACCGACGGCCTGCGGGTCGGGACCGGCTTTTATGCCACGCAGCTTTTCCCGGGCGGCGTGATCACCGGCATCAACGCCTGCAATCTCACGCCTGAGAACCTCATCCGCGGGGCGTTTGCTGACCTTGCATCACAGTTCGGCCGCGTGATCGCACATCTTGACCCCAACCACAGTGCCGCAGAAATTCTGCTCTCGGGCGGCCGGCTGGGTGAGTTGATCCTCCCCTACCTGCAGCGGGATGCGGTCTGCGGCAGCTATTCGATCGTGATGGCAGACAACGGCGAGGCCATTTTCCGCGGCCTTGGCAAGATGCTCCGGCAGTAACCGGAACGGAAAGGAATCAATATGCAAACCAAATCCCAAGCAACCCGCGTGGGCATTATGCTCAGCGAGATCAATTTCCCGAATTTCCCCGTGATGCTGCAAAAGGCAGGCTACGATTTTCTGATCATCGACTGTGAGCACGGTCCCTTCGATTTCCGTGAGGTGGCCGGCATCGTGGCAATGGCTCGCCGGTGCGGCATTGAGGCAATTGTCCGTGTGCCGGGAGTCGAGCGTGCGGCCATTACCAAATACATGGACCTCGGCGCAGACGGCCTGCTGATCCCGATGGTGCGCGACGCGGCCGATGCCCGCCGTGTGGTGGAATTTGCCAAATACGCACCGCTCGGCCGTCGCGGCGTGTCGATCAGCCGGGCGCACAGCGAATATGCACCGGGCGACATGCTGACCTATATGGAAAACGCCAACGCCCGTACGCGGCTTTATGTGCAGATCGAGCTCTGCTCTGCGCTGGCCGATATCGCGGCCATTGCCGCTGTCCCGGGGCTGAGCACACTGATGGTCGGCCCGTCCGATCTGGCGATGGACCTGGGGGTCTTCCCCAGCCAGGATCATCCGCTTCTCCTTGACGCCGTCAGCCAGGTGGCCAATGCCGCCGCTGCAAACGGTCTGGATTCTGGCGTAATCACGGCCAATGCACCTCTCATCGCCGCCGCCCGCCGCGCCGGAATGACCCAGATCTGCTGCGGAAGTGAACTTCGCCTGCTGACCCAGGGGCTCAAGCAGAATAAGGCGCTTGCGCTGACGGAGGGCTGATGATGAAGATCAGCACCTTCATGACCTGCGTGCACCGCGACACCCTCAGCTGTGAGCCTATCGTGCGCCGCGTGTCGGACGGCAGGCTGCTTCTGGTTGTGCAGTGCGGCGACACCTATGAGCCCGCCCCTCTCAACCGCGTTTATTTTCTCCACAGCGCCGACAATGGCCGAAGCTGGTCGGCACCTCAGCTGATCCGCCCCGATGACGGCCAGGCCGTCTATTGCACCGAGGTAACGGTGATCGGCGAAGAGATTACCGCTTACCTGACCCTGCATGAGGGACGCTTCCTGAATTGGCGCAGCATGCGCATGGTCAGCCGCGACTGCGGGCAAAGCTGGACCGAGGCCGGCCCCGAGCCGAATCTGCCGACCTTCACTTTCCACCGAGCGTTGCTCCCGCTGCGGGACGGCACGCTGCTGATGCCCTACCAGCACTACCCGATCGATGAAGCCGAAAATGCCCGTCTTTTCGCCGCCAACGCCTTCCGCCACGGCAAGGGCTCGTGGATCGGCGCACTCGGCGCGCGGATCGATCATGTCGAGAACGGCGTCCTGCGTTCGGAGGACGGCGGCAAAACCTTCGCGCGCTGTCCTGCACCTCCGCTGCCTGTTGGCGGAGATACCGGCATCACCTGGGCTTGGACCGAGCCGACGCTGGCTGAACTCTCCGACGGCCGGATCGTGATGCTGATTCGCATCAAAGCCGATGTGCTCTGGCGCAGTGAGTCGGCAGACGGGGGGCGGACCTGGTCGCCTTTTGCGCCGACCGATATCCCCAACCCCAGCTGCAAGCCCCGCCTGGTCCCGCTGGACCACGGCCGGATTGCCCTGCTGCACGACCCCTGCAAGACCCGCCGCAATCCCTTCGCGCTTTGGGTCACAGAGGATGATATGCGCACCTGGCAGCACAAGGCTGTCATCTCCGACTTTCCGCTCAATTTTGACTATCCCGATGCTATCTGGGAGGACGGACACCTCTACACCGTGATTGAGCTTCAGCGGCGTGACGTCCTGTTTATGGACATCGCCCTGCAATTCTAAAGAAAAAGCGCCGTCGGCAGGAATTCCTGCCGACGGCGTTTTTGGATGCATGGGCATGATGATCAGTCTCCGAACTCCTCCCGATGTGCCGCGAAGAAGTCATAGTATTCCCGCACATGGGGCAGCTCACTCCACCGGCAGACCGAGACGGGATCGGCGTCGAGATCGTAGATCTTGGCGCCTCGCATCGCCAGAAGGAAGGGCGAGTGGGTGGAGATGATAAACTGACAGCCATAGAAGCGAACTGCATCGACGATGAACTGCGCCAGATCAAGCTGGCGCGCGGGGGAGAGGCTGTTCTCGGGCTCATCCAGCAGATAGAGCGCATTTTCGGTGATCTGTCGGGTAAAGCAGTGGTAGGCGTTCTCGCCGTTTGAGGCACCCTTGAGCTCGGTCTGTGGCATCCGGCGGGCGGTGTAGGCCGATTTGCTTGACCGCCGCGCTTCGTTGCGCCGCTTGAGTTCATCATAGTCATCCAGCGAGGTGAGCTGAAAGGTTGGTTTCGTGGGGTCAGTGTAAGCGGTGTATTCGGCGAAAAGCTGCTCGCGCCGGTCCGCGATGCCTGCGTTGATGGCCCGCAGATCCAGCATGTAGTCAAAGACGTCATCGCTGGCGATGATGCGGCTGACCTTGGGGAGTGGGCGATCATCGGCAAGATGCGCCCGACAGCGCGCCAGATAAGGCTCGACAAAGGGCGTAGTATTCCAGGGCGCAGCGCGGTCAAGCCCCAGCTTCTCGGCGATGAGATTGAGCAGGGTCGATTTGCCCGAGCCATTGCTGCCGCAAAGCAGCGTCAGCGGCGCGAAATTCAGCCGGGTGAGCTGCTTTTCGGGGAAAAGCCGGAAGGGATAAACCTCGTTGTGCCCATAACACTGCATTTCCAGCTGATGGGGATAACTGAGCAGAAATGCATCCTCCTCCCGTCGGGTGGGCAGGATGAAGGCATCGAGGTAACGTGCGTCAGCGCTCATGCCGTCCTCCGGTGCTTGATGCGGTCGAGCAGCTGATCGCCGACCTGCGAGAGGATAATGGCGGCAAACATGATGACACAGCCGAGCGTCTCATGGGCGGAAAGTCTCTCATGGAGCAGCACGGCCGAGCAGAGCACGCCGAAAACCGATTCCATGCACATCAGAAGGGAAGCCACTGTTGACTCGGTGTATTTCTGCCCGACGATCTGGAAGGTGTAGGCGAAGCCGCAGCTCATGATGCCCGCGTAGAGAATCGAAACGATGTTGCTGCCGATTGCCGAAGCGGACGGGGTTTCAAAGATGAACATCAGCACACAGGAGATGGTGCCCGAAACGAAAAACTGCACGCAGGAGAGCTTGATGGAGTCAACCTCGGGGGCGAATTTTTCGATCATCAGAATGTGGACAGCGTAGATGACGGCACAGATCAAGGTCAGCAAATCGCCGCGGTTGATGCTTGAGAGGTCATTGGGGCCGATGCAGAGAAAATACAGACCGACCGTCCCCAGCACGACACAGCCCCAGGTGATGGCGCGCACGCGCTTGCCCAGCACCAGGCCGAAGAGGGGGACGAAAAGCATATAAAAGGCAGTGATGAAGGAGATCTTACCGGCGGTAGAATCCAGGAAGGCAAACTGCTGGAAATTGGAGGCGGCGCAGAGAATGACGCCGAGCAGGCCTCCGCTGATGAGCAGCTTGCGGTTGGCCGCACGGCGGGTCTCGGGTGCGGGGGCACCGCAGCGGCGGTTGTGCATCAGATCGCGGATAAGAATGAAGGGGAGGAGGACAGCCGCGCCCATAAGCGTACGGATGCCGTTGAAGGTAAAGGGCTCAACACCGCCCTCGGTGCCGGCACTCTGCGCGACGAAGGAGGAGCCCCAGATGAACGCGACGGCAAGCAGAAGAAGCACGCCGCGAAGTTGTGTTTTTTGCATGATGATCCTCTGATTTCAATGGATTTGCCCATTTGGACAGATACAGATATTATAGCATATTTTTCGCCGGGATGCAAGCACCGGGCGGCAAAAGAAAGTCTTGCATTGGGTAGGGAGCTGTGCTATAATAAAGGCAATTTGGGAGGTGATTGCATGAAGAACATTTCACGCCGGAATCGGTGGCTGATCGCGGCGCTGGCGGCGGCAGTGGTGATCGCGCTGCTTGTGCTGGTATCGGTGATCAGCGCAGTATCCATCCATCGTGCCGGGATCGGCATCATCGGCGGGGCCGACGGGCCGACTGCCATTTTTGTGGCCCGCACAACGGGGCTTTTGCCGGTGGGCATCGGGGCACTTCTGGTGGCAGGTGCGGTGATTCTGCTGATCCTGTTCCTCCGCAGACAGCGCTGACCGGAGGGAGACACATGCTTTACGCACCCGATTATTACCCGCATTTTCAGTGTATCGCCGCCGATTGCCGCCACAGCTGCTGTGTCGGCTGGGAGATCGATATCGACGCCGACACCCGCGCCGCTTATGCAGATGTGCCGGGTGAGTTCGGTCAGCGATTGGCTGATTCGATCATCGATGACGCCGACGGCGCGCACTTTCGTCTCACGCCCGACGAGCGCTGCCCGCTCCTGCGCGAGGACGGGCTTTGCCGGTTAATCCTGCACCTGGGCGAGGACGCGCTCTGCCAGATCTGCGCCGATCACCCGCGGTTCCGGAATTTCTTCTCGGGCCGAACCGAGCTGGGGCTGGGCCTTTGCTGTGAAGCGGCCGGGAAATTGATCCTCTCCGCTCCCGCGCCGATGCAGCTCATTGCCATCGCTGACGATGGCGACTGCGACCCGCTGACTGAGGACGAGAGGGAACTGCTTGCCCTGCGTGCGCGTGCACTGATCTGCGCGGGGAATCCGACCCTGCCCATCGCCGCGCGCATGGCGGAGGTGCTCGACTGCTGCGGGGCGGTGCTGCCCGACAGCCTGCTTGCCTGGCGGCCGATCTATGCCGCCTGCAATCGCCTTGATCCGCTGTGGGATGCCGAGCTGGATGCGCTGGACGAACTTCCCATCCCGCCCGGCTGGGACGAGCCATTTTCGCGTCTGTTGGGCTATTTCCTCTACCGCCACCTGCCCGACGCTCTGACCGACGGCCGCACAGCCGAGCGTACCGCCTTCGCAGTGCTGAGCACACGCATCGTCGGTGCACGCTTTGCTGCCGGAGAGCAGAACCTTGCCCGCCTCATCGAACTTGCCCGTCTCTACTCAAGCGAGATCGAATACGATACCGACAATGTGGATGCTTTACTTGATGCCATTGCCGCAGTGCAGACCCAATCCGAACCGTGCGAAAGGAAGACATTATGCTGACCGATCAACAAAAAGACCTGATTCTGGCTGTCGAACGCCATATCTGGGCAGAGCCCGAGACAGGATTTCGCGAGGCGAAAACGACGGCATACCTGCGCTCGATTTTCCAGAGCCTTGGCTATGCGCCGATCATGGCAGAGGGAATCACCGGCTTTTATGCCGATTTGGATACCGGCATCCCCGGCCCGACGATCGCCGTCATGGGCGAGATGGATTCGCTGATCTGCCGCAGTCATCCCGATGCCGATCCTGTCACCGGCGCAGTGCACGCCTGCGGACATCATGCACAGTGCGCTATGCTGGTCGGTGTGGCCGCCGCCATGCGCAATGCCGGCGCGCTGGACGGCCTGTGCGGCCGCATCCGCTTCATGGCGGTTCCGGCCGAGGAACTGATTGAGTTGAGCTATCGCGAGGGCCTGCGCCAACAGGGCGTGATCGAATACTTCGGCGGCAAGATGGAATTTTTTCGCCGCGGATATTTCGACGGCGTCGATATGGCCATCATGATCCACACAGGCGGTCTGCCGGCCGGTAAGCTGCTGCGTTTCAATGGCGGCTACAACGGCTGCGTGACCAAGCAGGCTGTTTTCACCGGCCGCTCTGCGCACGCCGGCGGCGCACCGCAGAAGGGCATCAATGCCCTTTATGCCGCCACTACGGCCATAAACGCGGCGAACGCCCTGCGTGAGACCTTTTTGGACAGTGGTCAGGTGCGCTACCATCCCATCATCACCGAAGGCGGCCAGGCCGTTAACGCCATCCCCGACCGTGTGACGGTCGAGAGTTATGTGCGGGCGAACGAGATCAACCTCATGCGGCGCTACAACACCGCCGTCAACCGTGCCGTTGCGGCATCGGCCGCGGCGCTCGGTGCATCGGTCAAGCTGATCGATCGCATCGGATATTTCCCGCTGGTCAACAGCGACATTCTGCGCGATGTCATGGCCGAATCGATGACCGCGCTTGCCGGTGAGGAGAGTGTGATCCATTCGAATACACGTTCTGCGGGGTCGACCGATGCAGGTGACCTCTCCACCCTGATGCTGGTGATCCACCCCGGTTCCACCGGCGCTGTCGGCACGGCGCACGGCGAGGATTACCGTATCGCAGATCCCTACGCGGCATGCGTGCAGACGGCTGAGTGCGTCGTCGGCGCGCTGAGACGACTGCTGGCCAACGGCGGCGCCCGTGCCAGAGCTGTGACGGCGAATTACCGCCCGCTCTTCGCTTCGCTTGCCGATTACCGCCGCGCCGCCGCCGAGTTCTGCCTAGATCTGGATGCAGTTGAGCCGCAGGCTGACGGCAGTATCCGCATCCGTTATCAGCATTGAACCAATCCCCCTCTCCCCCGAGAGGGGGATTTGCTTTTTGCGCATGATTGACATTGCCGGCCGGCTATGGTAAAATACATACAGATTTTTCGTTGAAAAACGACAGGAGGCACTATGGCTGATTCGCTGCTTTTGACACTGCCTTGCCCGGCAGACTTGACCGAAATCGATGACGCGCTCCGCATGCTGGCCGATGCCGACTACCGCCGGTTTCAGAGCGGACTTCTGCCCGGCATCAATCCGGCACGCGTGCTGGGCGTGCGGATGCCGGTGCTTCGCCGTTATGCCCGTGCGATCGCCGGGACGCCGGCCGCCGCTGCCTTCCTTGCCGACCTGCCGCATGCCAGCTATGATGCAGATAACCTCCATGCCTGTCTCCTATCCATGATGGATAACCGCGCGGCTCTGATCTGCGCCCTGGATGCCTTTCTGCCGCATATCGATAACTGGGCAACCTGCGATATGCTTCGCCCGCCTCTGCTCGGCCGGGATCTTCCGGCCCTGCGCCGCGATGCCGCGCGGTGGATGGCCGATCCCCACCCCTACACCTGCCGTTTCGGCATTGAGATGCTGATGGTGCACGGCCTGGGCAAATTCTCGGCGGACGATCCTGCCGCTGTGGCGGAGATCGCGTGGGCGCGGGGGGATGAATACTATGTCGCGATGATGTGCGCCTGGTATTTTGCCACGGCACTGGCCGCCGCGCACGATGCCATCTGGCCATACTTTGCCGAACCGCTCCTCCCGCCTGCGGTCCGGCAGATGGCCCGCCGCAAGGCATATGACAGCCGGCGCATCTCTCCCGCAGACAAGGCAGCGCTGCGGGCGATACCTGCCAATTTTTGCTGATTTGGAGAAAACCTTGCATTTTTGTCGAAAATCCTGTATAATAAGGTAAATCCGTAAGTTAAAGGAGGACTGTCCATGAAGCATTCCCGTCGGCTGTTTTGCCTGCTGTTGGTGGTGACCATGCTGTTCGGTGTCATGCCGGTGCATGCCGCCGCTGTTCAGCCGGCTGTCAGCGGCCTGGATGAGCCGCAGGTCGGTGAGCTGATCGGCTTTTCGGCCGTGTCTGCTCAGCTTACCGCTTACACGGTTGACGAGGTTTGCTGGTATCGGGCAAGCAGCGGCGAGCAGTTTGATACCGTGTGCCAGCCGGGGGAACGCTTCGGGACAGGGAAGTATCTCTGCCGGGTCTATCTCAATTTTGCGGCAGATTTGATTCCCTCGGCGGCCGGGAAGGGATATATTGGCGGGCAGGAAGCCCTGCTCGGCAAGTACCGCGGCCGCTGGTTCTTGGAGTGCACCTACACCGCAAAGCCCTCCACCCGCATTTCGATGCTGGATTTCGTTGGCATCAACGCCCCCGAACCCGATACACAGGTCGGCGATTACACGGCGATCCGCATCGGCGATGCCCCGGGCTGTACGGTAACCAAGATTGAATGGTCGATCGGCGGCGCGCCGGTGGGCAATCAGGTCAGCTTCCGCGCGGGCGATCAAGCCAGCTGTACGGTGACGGTCCGCGCCAATGACGGCTTCCGCTTTGCCGATCAGCCGAAAGCAACCCTTTGCGGCAAGCTCAGCTCGGCCGCAGTTGAGCAGCTTGCGTTTGCCGAATACAGCTTCATCTTCCTCTTTACGATCGGTGGCACGCCGAGCGGCTCACCTGAGACGATTCAGATCGGCTCGGTTGCTCTGCAGGCGCCGCCCCCTGTGACCGGCCAAACGCCGGCCATGCCCACCCTCTCGGACGGTGTTTCGCTTGCCGCGGCCATCTGGTCGCCGGCTGTCGAAACCTTTGCTGCCAATACTGCCTACACCCTGATCGTCACCCTGACGGTCAAGTCGGGATATGGCTTTGTTGATCGACCTATTGTTACCCTCAACGGCGCCTCGGTCAGCTTGCTCTCTCGCGCGGCGGACAGCTTGACGGTGGGGTATACCTTCCCGCCAACCGAGGCCGGATATGTCTTTCCCTTCGCTGATGTTCCTGCCGACGCCTGGTTCTACGGCTGGGTCGAGCGCGCGCATCGGATGGGACTGATCAACGGCAAGAGCGAGACGGCCTATATGCCGGATGCCGAAATGACCTGGGCCGAGGCGGTCAAGCTGGCGGCCTGCATGCATCAGCTCTATCACGACGGGCGTGTGACGCTGACCAACGGCAATCCGTGGTATATGTCCTATCTTGACTACTGCCTGGCGCAGGGCATCGTCAGCCATGCGCCCACGCAGGAGATGCCGGGCTATCAGGAGATCTACGATCGCGCAGGCGTCCCCATTTCGCGTGCGGCCTACGTCTGTCTCTTCTCCCGCGCCCTGCCGCCCGAGGCACTGCCTGCGGTCAACACCATCCCTGACAATGCCATCCCCGATGTGCCGGTCAGTGACGGAATTCTTGACGATGGCATCTACCTTTTCTACCGCGCCGGTATCCTCAACGGTATGGACGGTTACGGTACCTTCTCGCCCGACAGCGGCATCCGCCGCAGTGATGTCGCCGCGATTCTGGTGCGCATGATGGACCCCGCGCACCGCGTCGGTCCGCCCGCTCTTTTGCAGTAGTCCCAATTCGATTTTATGTTCCGGACGATGATAATGTGTTCGATGAATAAGAATTTGACGGATGGAGAATAAGTATGAAAAGAATATCAGGGCAAGGTATTATTTTAATTTTATCCATCATTTTCCCCTTGCTGTACATTTTCATGTATCTTCCGATTTGGAATGGAAAAGAACTTTCACTTGCAAATGGAGTATTGGCGATCATTTTCTTCGTGGTTCAATGCATATCTCTGGTGCTGGCTATCCTGCAATTATTGTTTGTTAAGTTGAGAAATAGCGATAGCTGTTTATTGACGTTGGTGTTCGGTCTCTTTTTCATCAGTTCACTTTTTCTTACGTGCTTCGTCGGATTCCTCTTTATTTTAGAGTTGTTCGGTATTCCATGGTTTCCTGCTCAACGCTAAAACCAGTCCAATTTATCGTCCTTTTCCCCTTGTGGTTTATGGGAAAACCAAAGGGTATTGGGCGTTACAGTAAATGCAAAAGCGCCGCAGCTGGTCAGCTGCGGCGCTTTTTCGTCGATGGGTAAGCCGGGTTTATTGCGGCTTTTTGGCCAGGTAGAGGGTGAATGTGTCATGGAAGACGATCCTGTTCCCGGTCGAAAGGACGGCTGCTCTGAGCCCATCGAAGAACCGGCTCCGATCAGGCTCGGGAATGACTATATGGTCACAGTGCGTGCCGCAGAATCCCACATATTCATCGGCGGTAAACTCCCGCTGACCGTAGAATTGACGCTTTTCAAACTCCACATACCCGTAATTCGGTGCATTGGTATAGGAGAATCCTCGATGCGGATACGCGGTTTCCGGCTTGAAGTGGGCAGAATACACCGCTTGAATGCGGTTGTAGAGCGCTTCGTTTGAGGTCCTGTAGTCGCCTTTGGTCAGCATCATTGCCAGTGTTCCGCCGGGCTTGAGCAGCGCAAAGGTTTTCGCAAAAGCGATTTCTTCGGGAATCCACTGGATAGTTGCGGCCGAGTAGATCATGTCAAATTTTCGGCTGCCGAAATCGTGGGTGATAAAGTCATCGTTGACAATGTGAAAATTCGGGTAGTGACCGTACTTGCGCTGCATCATGGCAAACAGGTTTTCGCCCAGTTCAATGGCGTGATAGTCGCACCCGGTTTGCAGGATGGGATCGGTCGCCTGCCCGGTGCCGGGCCCCAGCTCAAGCACCGATTTCTCCGGCCCGATCTCCGCATAGGCAATCAGATCGGCAAACAAATCCGCACAATAGCGAGGCCTGTACCGGTCAAACTGCTCGGGAATGGTGTCGAATATTTTTCTGAACTCCATCACTCTTCTCCTTATGCATGTTATGCACGGGGCAGCACATCGCAGACGGTCAGCCGGCCGTCGGCCACAGTGAATTGCACATCATAAGCAGCGTAGGGCATGCCGTAGACCCGCTCGGGGTCGTCCTGGTAAGAGGGGCGGGGGTCGCCGGCCAGCAGGGCGAGCAGGGCATCGCGGTCGTCCGGTGCGATCATCTCAAGCAGCGGGGCGGGGAAGTCCACCTCCAGCGCGTAGCCGGTCTGTGCATCGGCAAAGCCGCCGACGGCATCGGGATGGCTGTCGGTAAAGGGCAGGTAGGGCTTGATGTCAAAAATCGGCGTGCCGTCCATCAGATCGGCTCCGGACACATGCAGGATCGGCCCCTGTGGGCTCTCCCATTCGATCCGGGTCAGCTGCACTGACGACAGCCCAACCGCATTGGGACGGTAGGGTGAGCGCGTCGCGAAGACCCCCATGCGCCGATTCCCGCCGAGCCGTGGCGGACGTACCGTCGGAGACCAGCCTTCCCGCACCGCCTCGGAGAACTGCCACAGCAGCCAGAGGTGGGAATAGCCATCCAGCCCGCGCAGGGCATCGGGATTGCGGTACTCGGGCAAAAAGACGATTCTGCCTTTAAGCGCAGGCACAAGCCCGCTCTGTCGCGGCACCCCGAATTTTGCAGGGAAATCGGTGCGGATATGCGCGATGATCTTCATGGGATAGGGAGACGGTGTCTGCATAGCGTTACCTCACATCAGTATTGCTCATATTGTACCATGCCCCCCGCCCTTTGTCAAGCGCCGATGCCGCGGCAAACTTTCGACAAATTCCCCGCAAATGCTTGCCGAATCGCCCGAAACGTGCTATAATGGGATCATCAACTGTAAAGGAGATTTATCATGACATTTTCGGTCAACCATCCCATCTTATTTGTGCTGGCCGGCGTGATCATCGCCGTGGTGCTGGCACAGTCGGTCTTCTTTCTGATCAAGGCGTGGCGGCAGGGTGTCGCGCTTGGCATGGATCGCGCCAAGCTGCGCCGGATTGCCGTTACCGCGGCGGTCTTTACCATCGCTCCTGCGCTGGCCATTGTCATCAGCGTCATTACGCTGGCCAAGGATCTCGGCGTTGCGCTGCCCTGGCTGCGGCTGAGCGTGGTCGGCTCGCTCTCTTATGAGACGATTGCCGCAACCAATGCCGAATCGGCCATGGGACTGACCTTCGGTCAGGCACCGGCGCTGACGGCATCACAATATGTCACGATTGCCGCAGTCATGACCATTTCGATTCTGGTCGGCATCTGGCTGGTGCCGGCTGTCTGCCGCAAGCTGCAGAGCGGCATGATCTCGCTTGAAAAGCGGGACCGCAAATGGGCCGACATTTTCCAGGCCTCTATGTTCATCGGGATGATCGCCGCCTTTGTGGGCTATGTTTTCTGCGATGTCTCCACCGTGCTCGAGGGCTCGATGGTCGGTCTGATTCCGGTCGCGGTTATGGCGGTCTCGGCACTGGTGATGTGTCTCTCCGGCCTGCTGGTGGCCAAGACCAAGGTGCGCTGGATCTCCGACTATGCGCTGCCGGTCAGCCTGATCATTGGCATGGCAAGCGCAATCCCGATCACCAACTGGTTGTCGTAAGGAGGGAAAGACTATGAAAAAACAAGCTATGACCTATATGGATCGCGTACACCGCTGGGGCTTGAGCTGGAATATGCTCGTGATGGTCCTGCTGCTGGCGTTCCCGGTTGCGGTTGCCCTGATCTTCTCGGCTCTGCCCGACTGGCGCGGGTTTGCCTTCGGTCTGATTGCCACCGCACCGATGTACTGGGCGGTCGGCGTCATCGAGACCTTCACCTACATTCCCATGCTGGGCGCGGGCGGATCGTATCTCTCCTTCGTTACCGGCAATATCTCCAACCTTAAGCTGCCCTGTGCCCTCAACGCGCTGGAGCAGGCCGGGGTCAAGGCTAACTCGGATGAGGGAGAGGTCGTCTCCACCATCGCCATCGCCGTCTCCAGCATTGTGACGACGGTGATCATTATTCTTGGCGTGATTCTGCTCGTGCCGCTCTCTCCTGTGCTTAACGCGCCGGTGCTGGCTCCTGCTTTCGCGCAGATCCTGCCGGCACTCTTCGGCGGACTGGGCGTGGTTTTCGTTTCGCGCAACTGGAAAATTGCGGTTGCGCCCGTTTCGCTGATGCTCATTCTCTTCATCGCGGTCCCTGCGCTCAATGCAGGCACGGTGGGCATTATGGTGCCGGTCAGTGTGCTCTTCACGCTGGCGGTCAGCCGGATTTTGTATAAGAAGGGGTTGCTGTAAGGCTCGGGGCTTTGCCCCGAACCCCACAAGGGGGCTTTTTGAAAAAAGCCCCCTTGACCCCGAAAAACTTCCCAACTAATTTGATTTTGGAGGTTTTCTTCTATGATCTATGTCATTCTTGGGCTATTGCTTTTGTTTATCGCCGTGATTTTGATCCGCACGGCGATGTTTCGCCCGCGGGCTGACGTGCAGGCTGAGCAGACGGCGGTTGCGTTTGACCGCGATGCGGCGGTCTCTGCCCTGCAGGCCTTGATTCGCTGCAAGACGGTTTCTTATTATGATCCTGCGCAGGAAGATGATGCGGAGTTTGAGAAGCTGATCGACCTGCTGCCCACGCTGTATCCGCATGTCTTCTCGGCTTGTACGCTCACCCGCCTGCCCGACCGCGCGCTCCTCTTCCGCTGGCCCGGCAAGTCGTCGGACGCGCCGTCGGTGATGATGGCACACTATGATGTTGTGCCGGTTGAAGAAGCAAATTGGGAGAAGCCGCCCTTTTCAGCCATCATCGAGGATGGTGTGCTGTGGGGAAGGGGTTCGCTTGACACCAAGGTCACCTTCAACGCGATTCTCTTTGCTGCCAACACGCAGATCGCCCAGGGCTTTGTGCCCGATCAGGACATCTATTTCGCCTTCTCGGGCGGGGAAGAGGTCAACGGTATGGGTGCGGTCCGCATTGTGGATTGGTTCAGGGAAAACCACGTTCAGCCCGCCCTTGTGGTCGACGAAGGCGGTGCGGTGGTCGAGGGCGTGTTCCCCGGCGTCAAGGCGCCCTGCGGCCTGATCGGAATTGCCGAGAAAGGCATGATGAACGTCACCTTCTCGGTGGCTTCACAGGGTGGTCACGCCTCAGCGCCCAAGCCGCACACCCCCATCGGCGTGCTCTCCCGCGCCTGCTGTGCGATGGAGAATCATCCCTTCCCCATGCACCTGACCCGGCCTGCCGCCGAGATGTTCGACACCCTCGGCCGCCGGTCAAGTTTCCTTTATCGCATGATTTTCGCCAACCTCTGGCTCTTCTCGGGTGTGCTGGACATGCTGGCCAAATCGAGCGGCGGTGAGATGAACGCCCTTTTGCGCACGACAGTTGCCTTTACCCAGGCATCGGGCAGTGCCGCGCCCAACGTCATTCCTCCCTCGGCTTCGATGACGGCCAATCTCCGGCTTAATCCCGCCGACAGCATCGCGTCGGCCACCGAGCGCATCCGCCGCACGGTCGGGGATGACAGCATCACCCTCACCGTCGGCAGCAGTATGGAGCCAAGCCCCATCTCCGAGACGAATTGCCCCGCCTGGGATAAGGTTGCGCGCGCCGTTGCCTCCACCTGGCCGGGCTGCATCGTGTCGCCCTATCTCATGGTGCAGTGTTCGGACAGCCGTCACTACCGTGACCTCTCAAACCACGTCTACCGCTTCTCCGCCATGGATCTGACCGCCGCCGAGCGTGCCACGATCCACGGCAACAACGAGCGCATCCGCCTGGAAACGGCACACCGCGCCGTCGAATTCTACCTGCGCCTGATGGGGCAGTGCTGATCAGCAGCTTACCAAATGGAAATAAAAAGCAGTCCGTGCAGATCACGTTCGATTTGCATGGACTGTATTTTTTACCATCAAATTTGCCAAAAAATTCCTTTTCTTGTGTTTGCTGATTTGAAAAAATCGCACATTGACAAAAAATGGGAATTTGCAGTATAATAATTCCAGATAATACCATATTTTCGAAACCGAGGCGCACACAAAATGAAGGAATCACACACATTTCTTGTTCCCGATTACTTCTCGCATTTCTCCTGCAAAATGGGCGATTGCCGCCATGCCTGCTGTGTCGGTTGGCCGGTGAGCATTTCGATGGACAACTATTTCCATCTGCTGGGCGTTGACTGTACGCCCGACCTGCGCCGTCGGCTTGACTGCGCGATGTACCCGCTTGAGAGCCCAACGCCCGAGGCCTATGCGCGCATCAACCACCGCTATGACGGCGAGTGCGCCGCACGGCTGCCCGATGGACGATGTGCCATTCAGGCCGAGCTTGGGGAGGATTATCTGGCCGATGTCTGCCGCCTCTATCCGCGCGGGGTGCGCGTTGAGGATGGCGGTGCGGCGGTGCGCTGCGAATGCTCCTGTGCCGGCAGCTGCGAGGCGGTGCTGGAGATGCTTCTGCGGCATCCGGAGCCGATTGCTTTCGTCGAATATCCGATGACGCTGCACATGCCGCACATCCCCGAGCGGGAAGTGCAGTTTGAGACACTGGGACGCGCGCAGGCGATCCGCCTTTTTCTCATTCGCACGATGCAGAACCGCGCGCTCTCCCTGCCGGCAAGACTGGCCCATCTGGGGCAGACCCTCTATATGATCGACTGGGTTCTGCACACCCGCGACGGCGCCGCACTGGATGCGATTTTGGCCGGCTCGGTGGCGCTTCCCGCACTGCCCGAGGGCAAACTGACCCAAAGTCAGCTCGCCGACGGCCTGCGGATCGCCGAAGCCATGATCGCGGCGTTCGATGCGCAAAGCGACAGTATCCGCGAGCAGGGGGAGGCTGCGCTGGCCTATTTCGGCAAGGGCGAGGCTGCGCTGGCGCGCTACCACGCGGCCAATGATGCCTTTGCGGCGCGTTTCCCTGACTGGGCGATCTGGTTCGAGCATATGCTGGTCAATCATATGTTTTTTGCCCAGTTTCCCTTCCAGGACCGCCCCGAGAGCATCGGCGACGAGCTGGTCGGCCTCTGCGCGGTCTATGCGCTGCTCCGGTTCCTTGCGCTTGGCACGCAGCCGGCTGACGAAGCCGCACTGGTCGACATCGCCGCTGCCTGCTTCCGCCTGATCGAGCACACCGACTTCGACCGCACCGCCACGCATATGCTGAAGCGGATCGGCTGCACAAGACCTGAGCAGTTGTGGGATCTGATCAGCCTTTGATACTTGCGCCGTCCTTCGGCCGAATGCGCCATCTTCTCGCCGAAGACAGGCCGCTCACGGCGGCCAGCAGGGCATAAATGACCAGCCCGCGCGTCTGCAGGGCGACCTTGCACGCGTGCCGAAAATCGAAGCGGCTATATGTTTCTCCCTGATCGAAAAAGCCTGCGGCGAACATCAGAACAAAAAGCGCCAGTGGAACGAGCAGGGCAATCCACCCGTCGAAGAAATGGCGGCTGGGGCTGAACCTCGCCGTGAGACAGGCGACGGCGCAGAGCACGAGCGGATAGGCGATTCCCGCGTACTGCTTGCCGAGCAGGTCGACGGCAAAGGTGAAGAGTAGTGTTGCCAGCGGAAGGGAGACAAACGGGGAGAGGTAGTACAGCGTTTTCTTCATCTCGCATTCTCCTTGGTTGGATAGCAAAAGGGGCTGTCGCATCCGCGACAGCCCCTTTTCTTTATGCTTCGTAGTTGTAACCGATCTCGAGGGCGCGCTTGTTCTTTTCAATCAGCGCAGCTTTGGCGGCGGGGATGCCGCCGATCATCAGATCGAGGAACTTTTGGTACTCGAAGATGCCGGTCTGCTTGAGCAGCTGACCGAGGATGATGACGTTGGCAAAGCCGTCGAGGCCGTTCTCCGACGCGAGGCCGGTGGCCGGGATGCGGCAGATGCGGATGTCGGTGCGGGTTGACTCTTTGGCGATCAGGGTACTGTCGGCGATGAGCAGACCGCCGGGGACGATGGCAGGCTCGAACTTGTCAAAGGAGGGCAGGTTGAGCGCAATCAAGACGTCGGGCGCGGTGACGATCGGTGAGCCGATCTCCTCCTCCGAGATGATGACCGAGCAGTTGGCGGCGCCGCCGCGCATCTCGGGACCGTAGGAGGGCAGCCAGGAGACCTGCAGGTCAGAGTACATGGCAGTCTTGGCCAGCTGCTTGCCGGCAAAGAGGATGCCCTGTCCGCCGAAGCCGGCGAGAAGGATCTTGGTGGTCATCTCAGTTTTCCTCCTTCTTTGCGTCGATGTCCTTATACACGCCCAGCGGGTAGTGAGGCATCATGTTCTGGCGGAGCCACTCCAGCGAATCGGCGGGAGACATGCCCCAGTTGGTCGGGCAGGTCGAGAGCACCTCGACAATCGAGAAGCCCTTGCCGTCGATCTGGTTCTGGAAGGCTTTCTTGATGGCCTTCTTTGCATTGTTGATGTTCTTAGGGGAATCAACCGAAACACGCTCAGCGTAAGCAACACCGTCGAGGGTGGAGAGCATCTCGCAGACGCGGACGGGATTACCCTGGATCTTGGGATCGCGGCCGTAGGGCGAGGTGGTGGTCACCTGGCCGGGCAGGGTGGTGGGGGCCATCTGACCGCCGGTCATGCCGTAGATGGCGTTGTTGATGAAGATGATGGTGATGTTCTCGCCGCGGGTGGCCGAGTGAACCGTCTCAGCGGTACCGATGGCGGCCAGGTCGCCGTCACCCTGGTAGGTGAAGACGATGGTGTCGGGATGGGTGCGCTTGACACCGGTAGCAACGGCCGGAGCGCGTCCGTGCGCGGCCTGGATCATGTCGCACTCGAAATAGTTGTAAGCGAAGACCGAGCAGCCAACCGGCGCGACGCCGACGGTGCGGTCGGTGATGTCCAGCGCGTCGAGGGCCTCGGCAACCAGACGGTGCACGATGCCGTGGGTACAGCCGGGGCAATAGTGCAGCGGAACATTGGAAAGAGCCTTGGGCTTATCAAAAACGATCATTTTGCCAGACCTCCTGCGATTTTTTCGATTTCAGCCAGAACCTCTTCTGCGGAGGGCATGACGCCGCCGGTGCGGCCATAGAAGCTGACCGGACGAGCGCAGTCGATGGCGACCTTGACGTCGTCCACCATCTGTCCCATATTCAGCTCGCAGACAAGGAAATGCTTCGCGGTCTCGGCCGCCTTGGCCAGGGGTGCCTTCGGGAAGGGCCAGAGGGTGATGGGACGGATAAGACCGACCTTGATGCCCTTGGCGCGGGCAGCGTTGATGGCGGTCTTGCAGATGCGGGAGGTGATGCCGTAGGCGACGATGACGATATCGGCGTCGTCCACCATCAGCTCTTCCCAGCGGGTCTCGTTTGCCTCGATCTCGGCGTAGCGGGCGAAGCGAGCCTTGATCGAGTTCTCCAGATCGTTGGGATCCATGAAGAGCGAATTGATGATATTCTTATTGCGCTTGCCGCCGTGGCCGTTGGCCGCCCAGGTCTTCTCGGGCAGGTCGGTCTTCTCCTCAACGGCGAAATCGACCGGCTCCATCATCTGACCGAGCGCGCCGTCGGCGAGGATCATGGCAGGCGTGCGGTATTTGTCGGCCACGTCAAAGGCGAGGCCGGTCAGGGACGCCATCTCCTGCACCGAAGCGGGAGCGACAACAAAGAGGTGGAGGTCACCGTGGCCGTTGGCCTTGGTTGCCTGATAGTAGTCAGCCTGAGAGGGCTGAATGCCGCCCAGACCCGGGCCACCGCGCTGCACGTTGACGATGACGCAGGGCAGGTCGCAGCCGACGATATAGCTGATGCCCTCACTCTTGAGCGAGATTCCGGGTGAAGAGGAGGAGGTCATCACGCGAGTGCCGGAAGCGGCGGCGCCCATGACCATATTGATGGCTGCGACCTCGCTCTCGGCCTGCAGGCAAAGCCCGCCGACCTTGGGCATACGCTTGGCCATGTATTCGGAGATTTCAGTCTGTGGGGTGATGGGGTAGCCGAAGAAATGCAGGCAGCCGTTCTTGATGGCGGCCTCTGCAATGGCCTCGTTACCCTTCATAAGTACCTTCTGTCCCATATGTACGGTATCCTTTCTGTGATTTGATCAAACGTCGCGCTCGACGCGGATAACCGTGTCGGGGCACATGGTGGCGCACATCGCGCAGGCAATGCACTTGGCCATATCGGTGACGGTTGCGGGGTGGTAGCCCTTGGCATTGAGCGTGTCATGGGCCAGGACGAGAATCTTCTTCGGGCATACCTGTGTGCACAGGCCGCAGCCCTTACAAAGATCGACGTTAAAGCTGACTTTGTTCATTTTATGTTCCTCCATTATAGATTCAAGGTTAAAATATCTGCCGTGTGCGGTTCCGAATCTGCCAGAGTGGGGTGTCCAGCGCAGAGAGAAGCGGATCGCCGGCCGACAGCGGATCACATACGGTGGTGCAGGCGATCGGGATGCCGGCAATGCGGGAGAATTCTTCCATCATGGGCAAGGCATCGGCGATATCCTGCGGGGTCGTCTCGGTGCCGAGGTTGCTGTTGTTCACGATCGCGTCGCAGCGAAGGCGGGCATACATTTCCACCTCACGCAGGTTCTCGAGCATTGCCTCAGCCGAATCGGTCAGCGGACGGTAGGCGTTTTCCACGCAGAGCATGGTGCAGCCGAGCCGCACAAATTCGGCATGATAGCGCCCCAGCGCAACCGCACCGTTGTCACCGCCGACATCGAAGATGACCGTGGCATTTTCATCCCGCTCAACCAGCGGGAAAACGCGCTGGATCTCGGCGCCAAGCACCGGGATGTCGACATTGGTGTTGGCATAAGGGGGATTGATGCAGGCAATTCCGGCCGCGCGCAGCTCGGCCTCGGCATCGGCAGCCCGGAAATAGGGGTTGACAATGTCCAGATCAATCAGCGTGACTGCACGGCCCGCAGCCTGCAGGGCATAGGCCGCATTGAGCGCAACATTGGTTTTCCCCGCACCGTAATGCCCGGCAATGATCAGCAGCCGCGGCGGGGCGGAGAAGGGAAGCGTAATTTGCGGGATGGGAATCGCCTCCTGTCCGATAATGGGATGATTCTATTATTATATCATATTTGGCGGAAAATGAAAAGAGTAAATTTTGAATAAAATGCCGTCAAGTCACGAAATTTGTTGTATAAATTGATGGAGAACGAGAATTTATTCATTTTTTGACTGCCTTTGGCGGATGAGACGGTAGATACCGATGCCGATCAAACTCAGCAGTGCCGTGATGCCAAGCGCAATGGCGGCGAGGAGATAATTCTCATCCCCAAGCGCCCCGCCGCTCAGGCAGGAGGAGAGCACCGACGGAATGCGGGCGACCGTTGAGATGATGAGCCAGTGAGAGAGCTTCATATCGGTCAGCGCAACGAAGTAGGACAGCAGATCCTTCGGCGTACCGGGGATCAGCATGATGAGGAAAGTGACTGCATTTAGCCGCCGGCTGTTCTGCAGAAATTTCAGCGAGCGGATCTTTTCCCGCGAGAAGAAAATCTCGACCGCCCGCACCCCGAACCGGCGCACAAAGCTGAAGATCAGCGCACTGCCGCAGAGGATGCCGCAGAGACAGAGCAGCGTGCCCTCCACCGCGCCGAAGGCATAGCCGGCCCCCAGCTCAAGCGGCTCCCCCGGAATGAGGGCGACTAGCATCTGCAGAACAACCATGCCGATAAAAATCAGCCGTCCCGCGATGTGTTTGTCATCCACCCATGCGCGGAAGCGCTCGGGTTCCTCAAAATAGGCGATCATCGGCCGACCGATAAAATAACTGACCGCACCGCAGAAGAGCACAAAAATCACAATCGCAGCCGCCGCGCAAATGCGACGCCCACGCACACTTAATTGCTTCCCCTTCAATCAATCACCTCCCGATTTCAGTTCCTTTTCCTATTATCGGCGAAAAAGGACGAAAATACAAGATATATTTTGTGAACGAAAGAAAAAAGTAAGGTCTGAGGGCGAAAAATGAAAAATTTTTTTGTATATTTTGCGGAAAGGTTTGAAATTCAGACGGGGTTGTGATATAATATAAAATAGACATCTTATACGACAGGAGGCGGCAGTGTGGGATCGGTTGCGCAGTTTTTGAATCAGTACGTCATCACCCCGATTCGGGAGATCACGCTGGTCGATTTGCTTGATATTGTCATTTTGGCCGTTTTAATCTATTATGTTTATCGCTTCATCTGGGATCGCCGTGCGGGAAAGCTGGCGGTCGGCGTTGCGCTGATTATTGTGATTCTGATCATCAGCTCAGCACTGGAGATGCATGCGCTGAACTTTATCCTCCAGAACTTTTATCAGGTGGGCATTATCGCCCTGCTGATTATTTTCCAGCCCGAGATGCGCGCAGCCCTGGAAAAAGTGGGCGCGACGCCGATGACCAGCCTCAAGAACATCGGTGAGCAGAAGGATACCGAGCAGATCATCGAGGCGATCGAGGCCATCACCGAAGCTGCATGCGACCTTGCGCGAGAAAAGACGGGCGCGCTGATTGTCATTGAGCGCTCGACCAAGCTTGGTGAGTACATCAAGAGCGGCGTGGTGATCAATGCGCAGGTCAATGCATTCCTGCTGCGCAACATCTTCTTCAACAAAGCTCCGCTGCATGACGGCGCTGTGATTATCCGTGACTACCGTGTTTATGCCGCCGGCTGTTTCCTGCCCCTGTCCACCCAGACCGACATTGTCAAAGATCTCGGTACCCGCCACCGCGCGGCCATCGGTATGAGTGAGATCAGCGATGCCCCGGTAATCGTCGTTTCGGAAGAAACGGGGACGATTTCGCTGGCTTATGAAGGCGCGCTTAAGCGCAATTTCAATTACAGCACCCTCAAGCAGGAGCTGCTGCAGATCCTTGATCCCGCCGCCGGGACCAAGAGCCAAAGCCATCGCCGCTTCGGCCGCCGGAGCAGCCCCAAATCGAAATCCTGAAGCAAAGGAGCATCGGCATGAAATTACCCAAGGAAAGCCGTGACGAAAAAGCCCGCAAGATTGCGCGGGATGACGATAAATATGCCGCTCATACCGATGAGCAGACCGGAGACTACCGGGTAAGAACCAGCCGCGCGCAGGACATCGCTGCCCGTATTCTCTGCGCCCTGGCCGCTGTGGTTCTGTGGCTGTATGTGATGAGCATCGATAGCCCGGACTGGGAGAAAACCTTTACCGGTGTGCTGGTGAACATCGAAAATGAGGCTCAGCTGGCCAATGACTACGGCATGTCGGTCATCAGCGGATACGACAACACTGTCAGTGTTACCGTCAAAGGCAAGAAGAGTGATATTGATCAGTATACCTCCGCCGATATCAGCGCGTTTGTTGATCTGATCGGTGTCACCGCTGCCGACCGCCATTCGCTGGAGGTCAAGGCCGACGCGCCTGCCGGCATGACGGTCCTCGATATTTCGCCCAACACCATCAGTGTCTATACCGACCAGCTGGAGACCAAAATCGTTCCGGTTGACGTTAACCTGCACTATACGATGGAGAGTACCATTGGCCTCGGAATCCCCGAGACCAACATCGACGTCGTGACCGTCAGCGGGCCGGCCGGTGTGCTGGAGAGCATCGAATTTGCCCGTGCCGAGCTTGACCTGGGTCAGGTCACCACCAGTATGACCCAGCGCGTGCCGCTGAAGCTGGTAGACGAGAACGGCGACGAGGTAACCAACCGCTATGTCAAATCCAACGTGACCGACGTGCTGGTTCAGGTGCCGGTATACATGTATAAGGATATTCCGGTCGTCGTGAATTTCAAGTACGGCTATCTCAACGCCGAAAATGCCCGCGTTGTCGTAACGCCGTCGGTGATCACTGTCCGCGGCGACCCGCTGGTGCTGGCGGCAGTCCATGAGTACCGCGCGCTTGAGATCGACGAGACCCGCATTACCGGGGACTTCTCGCAGCGGCTCAAGGTCACCCTGCCCGATAATCTGGTCAATGTGGACAGCATTGAGAATCTGACCGTTGAGGTGACTCATATCGGCACGGCGACGAGTACACTTGCCACCCCCTCCTCGCGAATCCAGGTGAAGCTGCCCGAGGATAAGAGCTATGAGTTCCTGGATTCGGTCTTCAGCTTTACGATTCGTGGCCCTGAGGATCAAATTGCGAATTTCCGCGCCACGCATATGCAGATTTCAGTTGATTTGACCGCGTATGCCGATGTGGTCGGTATCGTCACGGTACCGGTGACCATTAAGCCGGCCAGCTCTGCCTATGCTGACCGCGTCTATGCGATCGGCTCCTATCAGATCCAGGTGAGGTTGAGCTGATGGCGGAACGTGCAGCTGCTCAAACTCTGCTGATCTCCGGTCTGCGCCTGCCGTTGGATGCCGATGCCGACGCGCTGGCTGATGCGGCAGCCTCGGCTCTGCGCCGGGCGGGAATCGCCGCGCGTCCCTCTGCTTGCCGCCTGCACAAGCGCTCGATTGATGCGCGGCGACGCGGAGGCGGCGAGATCACCTTTGTCTGCACGGCGATGGTTGAAGTACCCGTATGCCGACTTCCGTCTTCCGAGCGGCTCAAGGCCGCCGGCATCAGCACGGCCGATTGTGCCCCTATGCAAATTGTCCGGGGAAGCGAGCCGATGGTGCATCGCCCGGTCGTGGTCGGTATGGGCCCGGCGGGATTGTTTGCCGCACTGCTTCTGGCAGAGCAGGGCTATGCCCCCATTCTGCTCGAACGTGGAGACGCTGTTCAGACCCGCGCTGCGCGGGTCGACGCATTTTTGACCGGCGGGGCGCTTGATCCCGAGTCCAACGTGCAGTTCGGCGCCGGCGGCGCCGGCACCTTCTCGGACGGCAAGCTGGTTACCCGCATCCATGATCCGCTTTGCAGCTATGTGCTGACGCGCTTTGCTGAATTCGGCGCCCCTGAGGAGATCCTCTGGCGCGCCAAGCCGCATATCGGTACCGACCTGCTGCGGCAGGTGATTTCCGCCATGGCCGATCGCATCACGGCGCTGGGCGGCGAGATCCGCTACCGCTGCAGACTGGATGATATCCTCTGTACGGCAGAGGGGGTCACCGCCCGTACTACCGACGGCGATCTGCTTACCGATGCACTCATTCTTGCCCCCGGCCACAGCGCCCGCGATACCTACGCGATGCTGATGGAGCGGGGATTTGCCATTGAACCCAAGCCTTTCTCGGTCGGTGTCCGCATCGAGCATCTGCAGTCCGACATTGACCGCGCGCTGTTCGGCGATCTCGCCGGCCACCCGGCGCTGGGCAAGGGCGAATATGCCCTCTCCGATACCACCGGAGACCGGGGTGTTTATACCTTCTGCATGTGCCCGGGCGGCACCGTTATCGCGGCGGCATCTGAGCTCGGCGGGGTTGTGGTCAACGGCATGAGCCATCACGCCCGCGACGGGCGCAATGCCAACTCGGCCGTTGCCGTTTCGGTTCGGCCGGAGGATTACGGCAATACGCCGGCCGGTGCCATCGCCTTCCAGCGCAGCCTGGAGCAGGCGGCCTATCGCGCAGGCGGGCAGAATTATGCCGTCCCGCTTGAGACGGTTGGGGATTTCCTGGCAGACAAACGTCCCGGCCTGCATGCGCCGGGGCGCATTATCCCCACTTATATGAACGGAACCCATTTCCGGGTCACACCGATGGACGGTGTGCTGCCCGATTTCGTCACCGGTGCTCTGCGCCGGTCATTGCCCATTCTTGGCCGCCGCCTGCGCGGCTTTGATGCGCCCGATGCCCTGCTGTCGGGCGTCGAGACCCGTACCTCCGCCCCCCTGCGCATTCTGCGCGGCGAGGACGGCCAGGCGCTCACCCATCGCGGGGTCTACCCCTGCGGCGAGGGCGCGGGATATGCAGGCGGTATTACCTCGGCGGCGGTCGACGGCCTGCGCACGGCGCTGGCTGTTCTCGCCCGCTTTGCACCGAGCGGAAAGGATTGATCCAATGCAAACCCAGGCTGTTGTGATTGCCCTTGACGGCGACTTTGCGGTAGTGGAAACCAGCCGCAAATCGGCCTGTGACGGCTGTCACCGCCAGCAAGACGGAAAGGGATGCGCCATGTGCACCCTGATGGGAGACAGCAAGAGGATGCGCGCCCGCGCGCACAATCCGCTCGGCGCACAGCCGGGGGACACCGTGCTGGTGGAGTCTTCGTCCGCGCGCGTGCTTGGTTACGGCGCGCTGGTTTTTTTGCTTCCGCTCCTGGCGGCGCTGGCCGGTTGGGGCATTGCCGCTCTGCTTACCGCCCCGGAGGCGGTCCGCGGAGTCGCGGCGGCCGTCGGCTTTGGCCTCGCCTTTGCTTTCCTTTCGGTTTACTCGCGCCGTGTGATTGCGCACCGTTGCGACGTGACCGTTGTCCAAATCCTGCACCATGATTGAGAAAGGAACACGCTCTGCGTGTGTGAATATGCATACAAATCAAGAAACACCGGCCAGCCATGCCCGCCCCAAAAACTGGCGGCTGCGCTATCCGACCGACTGCGGCAGAGAGGCAGAGGTTGCCGCACTTGCCCAAGCGCTGAACCTCAGTCCGCTGACAGCTAAGCTGCTCATCAACCGCGGCTATGCCACTCCCGATGAGGCCAACGCCTTCATCCGCAACGAAACGACCCTTCTGCACGATCCCTTTCTGCTGGACGATATGGCCGCTGCTGTGGCGCGGATCGAGCTGGCGCTTGAACGGGGCGAGCGGATCGTGGTCTACGGCGACTACGATGTGGATGGCGTGACGGCTGTCAGCACCCTCTACCTCTACCTGCAGAGCCGCGGTGCCGACGTGCATTACTATATCCCCAGCCGAAGCGGGGAAGGGTACGGCCTTGCCCGCGGCGCGATCGATCGCCTTGCCGCAGCGGGAACCCGCCTGATCGTCACGGTGGATACCGGCATCACAGCCATTGAAGAGACGGCTTATGCCATCTCGATCGGCGTGGATGTCGTCATCACCGACCACCATGAGTGCCGTCCTGAACTGCCGGACGCCTGTGCTGTGGTCAACCCCCGCCGCCCTGATTCACCCTATCCCTTCAGTGAACTGGCCGGCGTCGGCGTTGTGTTCAAGCTCATCTGCGCCCTGGCGCTGAGCCGTGCCCGCGCCGAAGGCGAGTCGGATGCCGAGGCCATTCGCAGTATCTGTTATACTTATGCCGATCTCACCGCCATTGGCACCATTGCCGATGTCATGCCCCTGCGTGACGAAAACCGGCTCATTGTCAGCCTGGGCTTGCGCCTGTGTGCCGACGCCCGCCGCGCCGGCCTGACCGCTCTGATCGAAGCCGCATCAGCCCCGAGTCCCGATGTCCGCTCGGCCTCGGCCGTCTCTTCTGCCGTCAAGCCGGTGGCGAAGCGGAAGAAGATTACATCGGGCTTTATTGGCTTTTCGCTTGCTCCCCGCATCAACGCTGCCGGACGGATCGCCAGTGCATCCCGCGCGGTTGAGCTGTTTTTAACCGAAGACCCGCAGGTCGCGCACGACCTCGCACAGGAACTGTGCGATATTAACCGCCAGCGCCAGATCGAGGAGAACCGCATCTGCGAACAGGCCTATGCCATGATCGAAGCCGAGCATGATTTTGACCATGACCGCGTCATCGTCCTGGCGCACAACGACTGGCACCACGGCATTATCGGCATCGTGGCTTCCCGTGTGACCGAAAAGTACGGCCTTCCCTCGATCCTGATCTCGTTTGACGACCTTAATGTGCTCGGCGAGAGTCCGGATGATCCCGGCAAAGGCTCGGGCCGCAGTGTGAAGGGATTGAATCTGGTCCGCGCGCTGACTGCCTGCGATGATCTGCTGGTGAAATTCGGCGGTCATGAACTGGCCGCCGGTCTGACCGTTACCCGCGGCAACCTGGAGGCCTTCCGCACCCGCATCAATGACTATGCACGCGAGCATTTGGAAGAATGCAGCATCACGCCCACGCTGGAAGCCGAGTGTGAGGTACGCATGTCTGAGCTGACCCTGGCCCAGGCTTCCGAGCTCTACCTGCTTGAGCCGTATGGCATCTCCAACCCGGTCCCGGCCTTCGTTCTGCACAATGCAGAACTGGTTCGGGTCAGCGCCATCGGCGGCGGCAAGCATACCCGCCTGCTGGTGCGCCAGGACGGCATTTCACTGACCGCCATGTGCTTCGGCTCGCCCACCGCGCTCTTCCCCTACACCGAGGGCGACCGCGTGGATCTGCTCTTCAATCTCGACATCAACGAATATCAGAACGTCAAAACCGCCCAGCTGATCGTCCGCGACATCCACCTGGCTGAGGCGGACGCCGATGCGTATTACCGTGCTGCCCAGCGCTATGAAGAGATCCGCGCCGGCGCCGTCTATACTGAAGAAGAGGAAGTCTTCCCCGACCGCGATGATTTCGCACAGGTCTATACTACGATCCGCCGCGAGGTGAGGGCAGGGCATGACCGCCTTTCCCTGCGCACGCTGTGGACATTGGTCAACCAAAACGGCACGCGCCGCATCAACACCGTCAAGCTCAGATTTATTGTCCGCATCCTGCAGGAAATGCAGGTGCTGGACGTGGAAGAACTGACGGCCGAGCGCTATCAGTTTGCCATCACCTTCAGCACGACAAAAATCAACCTCGAAAAATCCTCGATTTTGCGCCGGCTGAAAAGCCAGTGCGAAAACCGTTCCCACTAAACGCTCCCCATACGCAGAAAGGACAGGACTATGGTATCCGAATCCGACGGAAAGTACACCGATATAAAACGACTGCTTGATATTCTCACCGCGACGGGAAAGCACTATGATCTGGAGAAGATCAAGGATGCCTATCTCTATGCCGCGCAGATGCATGAGGGGCAGTTCCGCGTCAGCGGGGATCCCTACATCTCGCATCCTATCGCGGTGGCCGAGATCGTCGCCGGCCTTGAACTGGATACCGACTCGATCTGCGCCGCGCTGCTTCACGACACGGTGGAGGACTGCGCCGATAGAACCGATCTTGCCACCCTGCGCCGCCGCTTCGGCGACGATGTCGCCATGCTGGTTGACGGCCTGACCAAGATCGTGCAGCTGCAGGTCGAGGACAAGGAGGAGGCGCATATCGAGAATCTGCGCAAGATGCTGCTTGCCATGTCCAAGGACGTCCGCGTCATCTTCATCAAGCTTTGCGACCGCCTGCACAATATGCGTACCCTCGGCGTCAAGAAGGACAGCAAGCGCCGTCTGACCGCACTCGAGACTATGCAGGTCTACGCACCGCTGGCGCACCGCCTCGGTATGCAGCGCATCAAGCAGGAGCTCGAGAATCTTTCGCTTTCCTATCTCGACCCCATCGGTTACGAGGAGGTACGGCAGGACATCGAGAAAAAGTACGGCGCCAACCAGAATTTCATCGAGAACGTCCGTGCATTTGTTGACGAAAAACTGCAGCAGAACGGCGTGCACTTCTCGCTGGAGGGGCGCATCAAGACGGTATACAGTATCTACCGCAAGATGTATAACCAGAACAAGTCCTTCGACGAGATCTACGACTTTTACGCCCTGCGCATCATCGTCGATACCGAGCTGGAGTGCTACACCTGCCTCGGTATTATCCACGAGATGTTCAACTCGATCCCCGGCCGTTTCAAAGACTATATCTCGACGCCGAAGCCGAATATGTACCGCTCGCTGCACACCACCGTTATCGGCCGCGACGGTATCCCTTTTGAGGTGCAGATCCGTACCTGGGAGATGCATCATATCGCCGAGTACGGTATCGCCGCCCACTGGAAGTACAAGTCGGGCGAGCGCAGCAAGGAGGACATCGACAAGAAGCTCGAATGGATCGCCCGCCTCATCGAGACCGAGGACGGTGCCCGCGACCCCGACGAGTTCATGCAGGCCCTCAAAACCGATATTGTTCATGACGAGACCTTTATCTTCACCCCCAAGGGCGACGTGATTGCTCTGCCCCAGGGCGCGACGGTGATCGACTTCGCCTACGCCATTCACTCGGCCGTCGGCAACAAAATGATCGGCGCCAAGATCAACGGCATGATCGTCCCCATCGACCGCGTGCCGCAGAACGGTGAGATTGTCGAGATCCTCACCTCCTCCGCCTCCCGCGGCCCGAGCCGCGACTGGCTCAAGATCGTCAAGACCAGTGAAGCGCGCTCCAAGATCCGTCAGTGGTTCAAGAAGGAGAAGCGCTCCGACAACATCGCACTCGGCCGCTCGATGATCGACGGCGAGCTGAAGCGCATCGGCCGGCAGTCGACCGAAGCACAGCGCCTCGAGGTCGCGACTAATGTTGCCCACCGCATCGGCATCCAGGGCGCAGATGACCTTTATAACACCATCGGCTACGGCGGACTTTCGATCTCTAAGCTGCTGACCAAGCTGCGCGACGAGTTCGATCGCGTTGTCGGCGTGCCCGAGACCGCACCTGCACCCACCCACACCGAACGGGTTCAGGAAGCCGCAAAAAAGCAGGCGGCCAAAAATATCAAGAGCAATTCCGGCATCATCGTGGACGGCGAACGCGGCTGTTCGGTCAAGTTCGCCAAGTGCTGCAACCCGCTGCCCGGCGACCCGGTCATCGGTTTTGTCACCAAAGGCTTCGGCATCTCGATTCACAAGCAGGATTGTCCCAATGTGCGCGGCAGCCTGCGCAGTGATCCCGAGACGGCCGCCCGCTGGGTCGAAGCACGCTGGGATGACGGCTTTGATGCCCGTTCGAATGACAGCGTATTTGAAGCGCATCTGCAAATCCATGCGCATGACCGCAATATGCTGTTGGCCGACGTTTCGCTGGCGCTTGCCGATATGAAGGTTGCGATTCTCAATATTTATACCCAGCGCTCGGGTGCGGATAAGGTTATCCTTAATCTCACCGTCAGCTGTAAAAACCGTGAGCACTACGACTCGATCGTGGCCCGGATCCGGGGCATCTCAGATGTTGTGGACGTTGTCCGCGGCTTCTCGTAATGCACCGCCTCGCTTAATTTTCCAAAGAAAAGGACTGACATCATGATTGCACTCATTCAGCGCGTTTCCTCCGCGCGTGTCGCCGTTGACGGCGAGACGGTCGGCGCCTGTGGGCACGGCTACCTTGTCCTGCTCGGTGTGGCCGAGACCGATGAGGAAAGCGATATTGCCCGTCTTGGCGATAAACTGCTCAAACTGCGCATTTTCTGCGATGAAAACGGCAAGATGAACCGCTCCATCCTCGATGTCGGCGGGGAAGCACTTGTTGTCTCGCAGTTTACCCTGATGGCCAATTACAGTCACGGCAACCGCCCCGAGTTTTTTGCGGCGGCGCACCCCGAGAAGGCAGAGCGCTTTTACGAAGCCTTTGTCGCCCACCTGCGCACCAGCCTTTCGCGCGTCGAGACTGGCCGGTTCGGCGCTCATATGGAGGTCAGCCTGACCAATGACGGCCCCGTGACCATTATCCTCGACAGTAACAGATTAAAAAAGAAGGAATAGGATAGTCGTGAAGCTTATTACTGAAGGTGACATCAATCCCTATTACGCGCAGACGCTGTGTATGATCTTTTTCCCCGGCGCAAAATTCGGCGCGGACGGGGCAGATGATCCGGCGCTCCCCACCGTCACCCTGCGGGTGACCGAAATCGAGGGCGCGGCGCGCGGGACCGCTTCCATCCGCATCGGCGATACGCATGTAGAATCGACCCGTAAATTCGACTATCGCCCCGGCATGACGGCTGAGCGTGTCCGCAAGATCGCGGCCGGCGCCGCGATGCTGGCGGCCGGCGAAAAAATGTTCGGCTATAAGCCTGCCTGGGGAATTCTGACCGGCGTTCGTCCGGCCAAAGTGGCGACCGAGCTGCTTGACTCGGGTCTCACCCCCGGCCGTGCCCGGGATGCCCTGCGCCGGCAGTACCTGCTGACGCCCAAGAAGGCCGCGCTGGCAGTCGAGGTCGCTCTGCGTGAGCATCGGCTCATCGGTGAGGTTTCGCCGCGCGACTGCAGTGTTTACGTTTCCATCCCCTTCTGCCCGTCGCGCTGTGCGTATTGTTCGTTTGTGTCCTATACCTCACCGAGTCTGCTGTCGCTGATCCCCGAGTATATGATCCGCCTCTGCGATGACCTGGCGCATACCTTCTCGCGCATCCGCCAGCTCGGGCTGCGGGTCAAAACGGTCTATATCGGCGGAGGAACCCCCACCATCCTCGAGCCTGCACAGCTGGAGCTGCTGCTCTCTACCATCGCGCAGGGCGTGGATATTTCTTCGCTTGAGGAGTTGACGCTTGAATCGGGCCGCCCCGATACCATTACGGCCGAGAAAATGCGCATCGCCGCCGACTACGGCGTGACCCGCGTCAGCGTCAATCCGCAGTCGCTTGATCCGGCTGTGCTGGCCCGCATCGGCCGTGCACACAGCGTGGATGCATTCTTTGACGCCTTTGCCGCCGCACGCGAGGCCGGAATCCCGCAGATTAACACCGACCTGATCGCCGGCCTGCCCGAGGATAATTTTCTGAAATTCTCGCGCACCTTCGACCGGGTAGTTGATCTTTCGCCCGACAATCTGACGGTTCATACCTTCTGTATCAAGAAGGCCGCCGATATTCTCCGCGAGGGCAGCGGGGTCTACTCGCTGCGCGGAGGAGATGCCGGCCAGTGCGTTGACTATTCGCAGATCAAGGCGCAGGAGGCGGGCTACTTCCCCTACTATATGTACCGCCAGAAGAACACGGTCGGCAACTTTGAGAACGTCGGCTTCGCCCGAGAGGGCACCGAGGGGCGTTACAATGTCTATATGATGGAAGAGGTCCACAGTATCTTCGCAGTCGGCGCCGGCGCGGTGACCAAGCTGGTCCATGTCCGGCCGAAGAATCCTGGGGACACGAAGATCATCCGCATCGCCCCTCCGAAATATCCCTACGAATACCTCCGCGCCGACCAGCGCGCCGAACATGACGCGCAGATCGATGCCTTCTACGAAAGAGAGCTTCTCGATGAATAACCA